>NZ_JADRGN010000030.1:0-29119 GCF_018206105.1 Porphyromonas levii | reverse complement strand
TCCTAGGAATAAATAAAATTATTCCTAGAGATAAATATATTTATTTGTACAGAAAAATAAATTTATTCCTAGGAATAAATTTGGCTGGTTTGGCAGTTTGCAACAACGACGAACGATAGGAGTATCGGAGTGTCTCTATTCCAGCAACTTAGGTGGGGTAGGGGGTATTAATCTAGAAGGGCATTTGCCCTAAGAAAAGTCTCTGTCTATACCTCCTCTATTTTGAGCTTCCCTACCACAATATTGTGGGCGATGAGTGCGCCTTGCCATTCTATCCACTCTATGAGTTGGTATTCCGTTTTCCCATCGTCTAGGTGAACCGCAAACTTATCCACGCCCTCGAATATAATCTGATTGACTCCCTTGGAAAGGTCTTTGGAGAATGCTTTGTAGAGAGCTTCTTTGGCAGTCCATAGGTGAAGAGGGCTCAAACCATCCCTTATTAGGAGCTTGCGTTCGGTCTCAGTACTATAGCGCTCCAAGGTACGCTCTGCTTGTAGTGCCTTCTCCTCTATATCTATGCCTGCAGGAATACCAAAAGGCACTATAAGGGCTGTGAGCCAGTGGTGGGAGTGCGAGATAGAGACTGCTAAGAATGGCGAGCGGTCGAGCAATGGTTTTCCAGAGCTATCGTGGATTAGCGCACCGCCAAAGAGGCGTTGCTCTGCCTTCTCTTCGGCTGCCCGTCTTGTTACTCCCTTCCCAAGCTGTGTTATAAGTAGCGTATAGGCTTTCACTCTTCCTCGATCGTCTCTGGGTCTGGGAAAAATTGCACCTTGCTGATTCGCCTTTTGCCCATCTCAAGCACTACAAATCTATGACCACGTACATAGATTTCTTCGCCGACTACAGGGAAGTCGCCCTTGACCTCAAGCAGCATGCCGCCAAGGGTATCTACTTCCTCCATTTCGTCCTCTATTTCACGGAAGTCAGAGACACGTACCGTGCGAAGAAAGTCTACAATCCCAATCTTGGCATCAAAGATATAACTTCCATCGGGTTGCTCAGTATACAGTACTTCCTCATCGGTATCGTATTCGTCCTCTATCTCTCCTACAATCTCCTCTAGTAGATCCTCCATGGTAACGATACCACTAGTACCACCAAACTCATCGACCACGATGGCCATGTGTATTTTCTCTTCTCTAAAGGACTGTAGTAGACTATTGATCTTTTTGCTTTCAGGTACGAAGAAGGGCTCACGGATTAGCGATGTCCAATCAAAGTCTTCTCGCTCTGAAAGGTGTGGGAGGAGATCTTTGGCATAGAGTACGCCCTTAATATTATCTATTCGGTCTTCGTACACGGGCATACGGGAGTATCCATTCTCGGCGATAATCTGGCGGACTTCGGGGAACGTAGTCTCGGTATCTATCGCCACCATATCCATGCGAGGGGTCATTACATCGTTGACCGTTTTGCGTTGAAAGCGGACGATGCCATGGAGTAGTTCTTGCTCCTCTTCGTTTTCGGTTGTGAGCTCAATAGCTCGCTCTAGGTCCGTCTCCGAAACCTTACTCTCCCGAGTGGCAAAAGGTTTGGTAGCTTTCTCTCCGATCTTGACAAGAAGATGCACCACTGGACTGGTTATTCGCATAAATACGCGCATAGGCGCCATTACTGTACGCACTGCAGATAAGGCATGATTCTGGAAATAAACCTTGGGGAGTATTTCGCCAAAGAGTAGGACAATAGAGGTAATACCGATAACTTGCACGGCGAAACCGACAGAGGGTGCAGCGCTGAAGTCAAAGAGCCTACTTACAGCGTAGCTCGTGAGCATCGTGATAGCTATATTCACGAAGTTGTTCATCACCAATATGGTACCCAGTAAGTGGTCTGAATGCGCCAAGGCATCGAGCACATGACGATCGTTCTTGCTTTTTCCCTCTTCAAGCTCGTCGATATCACGAGGCTGGAGGGAGAAGAAAGCTACTTCTGAGCCTGAGAAAAACGCACTGAATCCCAAACAGACTACTCCTGCAAGAAGAGCAATCACTACGCTAGGACTCATAGGGTGTGTATGTACACCCTCGAATAGACTGGATAAATAACTCGGGTCGTCCAAAATATTTTTGTCTTATTAATTCAATAGTATGTGTCGCTAAAAAGGCAAGCCATCTTTATCCTCCTGCAGGGTCTCGAAGTATCGTCCGTATCTATCAAGTCGGGCACGCTCCTCCTGTAGCTGTTTAGTAGGCTCCTCGTGTTGCTTTTCGACCAGTTCGATCTGCCGAGCCACTACAAAGGTATGTAGGGTCACTTGCCCTTTCTGCCCATATCTCTTGGCATAGGTTAGCCGTCCCTCTATCGCTACCAAGTCTCCGGTATTTAGCTCTTTGGAGCGTGCTGCCACATCTTTTTGGTAACAGACAACACGGTGCCAATCTGTGACTTCACCACTGCACTCACGCCCTTCTTCCGAAAGGTGGGATGGTGCATGCGTAGCTACAGAGAGCCGTACCATACAGCTATCGGCATCGTACCACTGTACCTGCGGCTCAGTGCCCAGATAACCTACCAGACGAACTACGTTTTCTGTCTTGTCCATTCAATAGCGCATCACACAATATTCTCCTGCAAACTTAGATATAAATACTGAGATTTGTATCCCTGCTCACGTGAAATTATGGAGTTACTTGCTGTATAGATAATCTTATTAATTAGTCTTAATGACATGCGTTCTCATAATTTCCTTTCTATAAAAGATGTTGGAGTAGGGTGACATTTCCTCTTTTTATGCGTGTTTATGCCAGTATTGGCTGGTGTAGTGGGCACTCTTCCACGATTATTATTGTACCTTTGCGCGCAAATTAAAATCGTAGTATTAAAGATGAAGAGAATAAGTTTACTCGTAGGTTGTGTAGTTTGTTTGGCAGTAATCCCAATGCTGTGGTCTTGCAGTAAGTCTGCTGTGGATCGTCCTCAGGAAAAGGAAAATATTGTGGAGAAGAAGGAGAAGACCGAAAAGGAGTCTACTCCTCAGAAGGATGAGCAAGGGCAGACGCCCCCTTCCAACGCTGGTGCCGATGACAAGAAGGAACGACAAGCACCTGAGCAGCATGAAATCATTAGGAGGCTATCAGTCCGTTGGAAAAATAATACGAACTACCAGACTCAGTTTGATTATTATCGCCTTGTTCAGCTCAAGGATAATAAGTTTTTTACGACACAGTACCTTTCTAAGTTTGTTACATTCTCTGTCCTTCCTATAGCCGGAGGAGCTGAGTATATCCTCGATGCTAAGGATTTGGAGAAGCTAGTGATAACTGAGATTAGTGCTAATCAGGAGAAAAACACTATTGAACTGTCCTATTCTTACAATGGGGTAAGCTCTACCCAGAAGTTGTCTTTGGCATTTGATAAGACGAAGTACTACACTGGTCAGATAACACAGAACCGAGAGGCTATCCGTACACTCTACGCTGCAGGTGTCGCTCGTAATAGCCAAGTATTTATCAATAGGATACTCTCCTACGACGATTCTCGATATGCTGTCCTTAGTGAAGGTGATGGTACGTTGCAGTCTGATGATGAGGTCTCGTTCAGTATTCGTATCTTATCTAAAGGCGATGGAGACATGGTTCTTGCTACCGCCAATGTCTTGGTAAAGGGCTTCAAACCGATTAAAGAGCTATCCAAAGAGCTTCATGCTGAAGTCGCCAATACCGACTTCAATGAGTTTATTAGGAAACATGCACAGCATAAGGAGTATCTAAGAACTGCTATACCTAAAAAGATGACTGAGCAAGTTAAGTATTATGTGAAGAGCGGCAATGAAAGAGTTGAACTATTTTACTCTAGTAGTTCTTTAGCTCCAGCTCAAGGTCGTCTTGACATCTTCCTAAGTGAGCCAAGATTTATTTATAAGTCTATTGAAGAGAAGTCTAATGGTTATGATGTGGTGGTAACGCTTGGAGCGGGTGAGCCATTCTTCACCCACGACTTCCATATTCATGTACCAAAAAGCGGGAAGTAACAGATCCAAGAGATAGTTAAATCTCCTCTACTGAGCAGCTGTGGCGCTTCAGTAGAGGAGATTTCTCTTATCAGTCTTAGCATAGTGTACTACATGTAGGTTTCCCACTCTGCCATCGCTTTTTCGAGTGCACGGGTGGTCTCGTCGTAGTCATTGAGGAGTTCGGGGGTCGCTTTTACTGAGAGCTTCTCCTCTATACCCGCTATCTTGGCCTCGAGATCGGCAATTTTTGCTTCCACCTTCTCTAGTTGTTGCTGTCGGCGACGCTCCTCTCGTTGTTCCCGCTTATGGGCTTCGTAGTCCAGCTTCCCTTCGTTTTTCTCCGTTGGAGTAGGGGTTGCTGTGGGTGCCTGAGGCTCATCCCCGATGGCAGCAGCCTGTAGCTTGCGTACGTATTCCTCCATCCCGCCAAGGTGGTTGACCACCTTCTTGTCCTTAAACTCGAAGACCTTATCCACTAGCCCATCTAGGAAATCACGGTCGTGGCTCACGATAAGCACGGTACCATCATAGTTCTGAATTGCCTCCTTGAGTACCGCTTTGCTACTGAGGTCAAGGTGGTTGGTCGGCTCATCGAGTATCAAGAAGTTGGAAGGGGAGAGGAGGAGCCTAATCATGGCAAGTCTACTCCTTTCGCCACCACTGAGTACCGATACCTTCTTCTCCGATATTTCGCCGCCAAACATAAAGGCACCTAGGATATTATTTATTTGTAGCCGGATGTCCCCTACTGCTACCCTATCAATCGTCTCGTGTATGGTCTGATTCGGATCCAAGAGAGATGCTTGATTCTGAGCGAAGTAGGCGACCTCTACTTGGTGCCCATGCTTTAGTTCACCCTCATGTGGTAGCTCCTCCATTACCGCACGTACAAAGGTCGTCTTGCCACTACCATTCTTACCTACTAGGGCAATCTTATCGCCTCTCTCTATAGTAAGGTCTATCTTATTGAGTACATTGTGGTCGCCATAAGATACAGATAGCTCCTTGGCAATTAGGGGGTAGGTGCCGCTAGTCACCGCCATGGGGAATCGGAAGTGTATCTTGCGGGTGTCTAGTTCCTCTACCTCTATCCGGTCTATCTTCTCCAACTGCTTGATACGAGACTGCACCTGTACCGCTTTAGTCGCTTTGTAGCGGAAGCGCTCAATAAAGTCCTCAGTATCCTTAATCATCTTCTGCTGATTTTCGTACGCTCTCAGCTGTTGCTCATAGCGCTCGATCCTAAGTTGCTCATAGTGAGAATAGTTGGTCTTATAGTCGAAAGCCCTGCCCACCGATAGCTCAACGGTTCGCGTTGTGGTATTATCCAGGAAACGGCGGTCGTGGCTCACCATAATCACTGCTGCCGAGCTCCGGCGGAGAAACTCCTCGAGCCAGATGATCGATTCCATATCTAAGTGGTTGGTCGGCTCATCGAGTAGCAATAAGTCGGGGCGTCCCAATAGTATCTTAGCTAGCTCTATACGCATACGCCATCCGCCACTAAACTCGCTTGTCTGGCGCTCGAAGTCGTTTTGCTCAAAGCCCAAGCCCTTGAGTGTGCGCTCAATCTGAGCATCCTGCTCCTGAGGGGCATAGAGGGCGAGTAGCTCAGTCTGATTTGCCAGTCGCTGTACAATCTCCAGGTAGGCATCTGAGTCGTAATCGGTGCGATCGCTCAGCTCTTGAGTGAGTTTATCTACCGACTTTTGTATCTCTATTTCCTTGCTAAAGGCGAGTCTCGCCTCTTCGCGCACCGTATGTCCATCCTTGGTAAGCAGATGCTGAGGGAGGTAGCCAATCGTAATATCTGAAGGATAAGAGAGAGAACCCTCCGAGGGCTCTCTCTTGCCTGCAATAATATTAAGTAGGGTCGTCTTTCCGGCACCGTTACGCCCCGCTAGGGCTACACGCTCTTTGGGATTAATCTGTAGAGACACGCCCTGAAAGAGCACGTCGGCGCCAAAGAAGACTCCTACATTATTGAGTGATAGCATTTATTACTGTCATAAATAATGGGTGGCAGGTACCGAGTATCTCCTCTCTCGTTGCCTGCCACCCATCGTATCCAAATTATTTTATACCCACAAGAGTAGTCGTCATGGTCTGACCTGCCATACTCTGTTCCATCTTTACCGGACCCTTATTAGGGACAATCCAGTAGAATTGCTTCATATCAAAGTTTTGGTTCTGACCCATTGCCTGAGTAGTTGTTTTCACATCTACTTCTACTACAAAGGTGTTGAACTTGCCTACTGGAGTTGTAATCTCTTCCTCTCGGATGATCTCGAACTTGGTGACCTCAGCCTTCGTTTTTATCTCCATGCCCATCGCCTTCACGGTAGAGTCGTAGTTATAAAGTGGAAACTTATCTCCTACTTTACCGACTAGTGGAATAAACCCAGCTTCGCCATTAAAGTCGATATCCATATCAGCGCCACCAAGAGCGGGTGCCATGCTTGCCTTGGTCGACTCAATTACGTTCTTTGGGTCTACGTAAGCCTTGCCATCCTTGATGGTAAACTTATTGGTCATTACTATTGGGGCAGCTGCGCCAGGCATATTGGTATTTGTCTTGAAGACAATACTATCGCCTCCTACCGCTTCTACGGTCTGGGTCAGCTTCATAGCACCCATAAGCGGGTTAGTCATCTCGTACTCATAGACTGTGCCTACAGGTTCACCGCCATAGTACTGAGCAAAGCTACTAGTGATAGCTGCCAAGGCAACTACCAGTGATAGAATAATCTTTTTCATCTGTTAGATAACCTCCGTATTCTCTTCGTTCTGTGTACTATTGGCATTAGGTGTAATCAGCTTGTAGCCCTTACCATGCTTATTCTGTATCTCCACGCGCTCATCATTTGACAGATGCTTACGGAGCTTAGTGATATACACATCCATACTACGGGCATTGAAGTAGCTATCCTCACCCCAAATAGTCTTGAGGGCGTAGTTACGCTCCATTAGCTCATTAGCGTGCATACATAGGAGGGTAAGGAGGTCAGTCTCCTTTGTGGTAAGCTTCTTAGGCTCTTCATCTTTGTAGGTAAGTAGCTGCCTCTGGGTATCGAAGTTATAGTCCCCAATAGTATAGAATGCCACAGGCTCTGGCTTCTTACCTTGCACACGGCGCAGTACTGCATCGATACGCATGGTTAGCTCCACGGTGTTGAATGGCTTCTTGAGGTAGTCGTCAGCACCTAGGTTGAAACCGTGCTCTACATCCTCGCTCAGGGTCTTTGCCGTAAGGAAGATGATCGGCATTGCCTCGTTCTTCTCCTTGATAAGCTTTGCGAGCTCAAATCCGTCCATCCTTGGCATCATCACATCTAGCACGCAGATATCCCAGCGGTCGGGTTGTTGCTCGAAAGCCTCCCAACCCTCTTGACCATCTACATAGTGGTCGGTCTGATATCCTTTACTCGTGAGGAACTCGCTCAATAGTGGGCCGAGGTTAGGGTCATCCTCACACAATAGAACCCTTACAATTTCTTCCATCATAATCTTATTCTTCTTTACTTTTCCTTTAATAGTGGTAATGTTATTACAAACTTAGTTCCTTTCCCAAGATCGCTATCCACCGATATCTGTCCATGGTGTATCTGTACCATGTGGTAGACATAGGCGAGCCCTAGACCATATCCTTTTACATCGTGTCTATTGCCCGTAGGCACCCGATAGAAACGGTCAAATATCTTTTTGGCATGCTCCTTCTTCATCCCTAGACCATTGTCTTGGATAAAGACCTTGATGTTTTTGCTGTCACTCGAGGTGCCTACTGTAAGTATCGGTGGACGATGTGGGTCGCGATACTTCACGGCATTATCTAGGAGGTTGAAGATGATATTGGTAAGATGCATCTCATCGCCCTCCACTAGAGCCTCCTCTGCCTCCAGATCCACATTTATCTCACCCTCGAAACTCTCTACCTTGAGGCTAAAGATATTCGTAACATTCAGGAGCAACTCCTCCATATCTATCTCCTTGAGCTTTAGCTTCACCTTATCTTTGTCGAAGAAAGACATCTGCAATACTTTGTCTATCAGTAGTTCTAGACGCTGCCCCTCTGCCATGATGCTCGAGGTCCACTTCTGTCGCCTCTCCTCCGATGCCTCCATACTGTCTGCGCTAAGCATTTGGCTTGCCACCATGATCGTACTCACGGGGGTTTTAAGTTCGTGGGTCATGTTGTTCACAAAGTCCTTACGCATCTCCTCTAGTTTCTTTTGCCTGAAGAGCGAAGCCATTGTAAGCACGAAGATAACAAAGAGAAGCGCTGTAAATACTGCCGATGGTACGATGAAGGTAAGCGAACTCCTAATCTCCTGATCCTTAGTAGGGAAGAAAACCCGTACAAAGTACATGCGCGAAGGATTATCGTATGAGAAGATGACCTGAGAGTAGGTCGAGGCGCCTTGGTCGGTAGGTATCAAGCCACTACTGTAGTGTACACGATGGTTTTTGTCCTCTACCTCATATATATAAGGTAGCGTGATACCATTGTTGGTCAGGTAGTAGTCGAGAAGCACATCTAGTTCCTGCTCCGTAATGCGCTCGTAGATAGGGAGCGGGGTATTGTCGCGCACCGATTCCATCGCCATCTGTATGACCATCTCCCGTACCTCATCGTATCTATTGGTGATAGCCTCCATCAACTGGCGAGAGATAGACTGCACGCGATTGTCACTAACCGTACCTTTGCCTAGTCTAAATGGATCTTGAGGTAGCTGGTCGAGGTTAAACCGCATGGTATCGGTCTGCGCTGTAGAGGAGAGGTTGTCAAATGAAAATAGAGACGCATCAGAGAAGCCTAGTTTCTCCGATATCAACCTCGAAAGCTCTGCGCGCTCAGCATCTTGGCTTACCGAGGAGAGTGCCTGACGAACCTTGCTATCAAACTGTTCATTACGGAATCTATTGACCGTATCAACATAATTGAGCTGCAAAGTCAGCAACCCAATAAACGCAAGCGCCATAACGCCAACAATCAACCATAGTGTCCACTTCTTCATAACGGGTGCAAGATACGTATTTTTCTCGGTATGATTAACATAAACAGAGTTAATATTTTGTGTCTTAATTGTTAATAACCTATTTTTCGCACTCTACAAACGCATCTGTCGCCTATTTAGCAATATACCGAAGTTAACGCGGTAGATGCATCATGGCAACCTATTGTATCCTTTTTGGCGTGTATACATGTTCATGATTCATACTCAGGGGAGCGACGGTTGTGACTCGCCAGAGTAGCGAAATTTATTCCTAGGAATAAATAAATTTATTTGTACAGATAAATATTTTTATTCCTAGAGAAAAATAAATTTATTCCTAGGAATAAATTTCGCTGCTTTCGCGAGCCAAGACGAGTGCTCTCGTAACTACTATTTGGGGATAGGCGGTAAGAGATTTATATCGATACTAATCAGGTTGTTAGGGCTAGAATATGGGCTTTCTCTTGTATACAGACCGGCACTTCGCTCAACCTCTGTCTAATTAACAGTACTCACCGTATCAGGGTGGCACCCACGGGGGAGAGGCAATTTTTGTGAAATAGGGAATAATGATGTAAATTTGCGCCAATTACGGAGGCTCCTGTAATCTTAAACAAACTTAGCTAGCAAATGAAAATGAAAGAACACCACACTATTGGTTACTACTTTACTTCCGAATTTTGGTGGGAGGCAATGGTATCACTATGGGCAATGCTCAAGACAAAGAAGTTTTGGGTAGAGCTTGTAATAATGACTGTCGCTATGTTTATCGGTGCAGCGGCGGTCTATTTTTTCTTGATTCCAAGTAAACTTATTGTAGGCTCTATCACAGGGCTTTCGATTGTAGTAGGAAAACTATTCCCTATAATGTCGGTAGGGTCTTGGATTTTCGTTATCAATCTAATCCTCATCATACTCTCCTTCTTACTTATTGGTTGTGAGTTTGGCGCTAAGACCGTATACACGGCTTTGATCCTAGGCCCATTTATCAACTTTTTTGAGTCTATCGTAGAGATGCCGAGGAGTATGTTTGCCGTGGAAGTGGCAGGAGAGTGGATCAGTAATCCATGGTTCGACCTTCTTCTATTTATCCTAGTGATGAGTGCGGCTCAGAGTATCCTCTTTAGCATCAATGCCTCTACGGGAGGGCTAGATATAATAGCTAAGATTATCAATAAGTATACAGGTGTACACCTAGGGGTATCTGTAACAATTGCTGGAGGGCTTATCTGCGCTACGGCATTCTTTATCAATCCACCTGCACTCGTATTTATCGGACTTGTAGGTACGTGGATGAATGGTCTGATTCTAGATAAGTTTATGCTCGGGATGAGCTCCCGCAATCGTGTATATATCACCACAAATGAGCATGAGAAGATACGCTCCTTTGTGGTAAATGAGCTGGATAGGGGACTGACAATGCGTGAGGTAATCGGTGGGTATTCCAATGAAACGAAGATGCAAATAGAGATTATCCTAACAAAGGACGACCTCCGCAAGCTGGTAGAATTTATCGATGAGGAGGATATTTCGGCTTTCGTAACTACCGACACTGTAAGCGAAGTGCGTGGCCTCTGGAATAGAAATAAAAAGAAGAAAAAGAAGAGCTGATAATCATAATTCGACATACATGAAGAAGAAGTTTTTAGCACTAGCACTGTTATTTGTAACCCTAGGGGCATCCGCACAGGATGGTAAGAAGCTGAATATAGCGTTGGAGACGCGTGCCGACCTAGCGTACACGGCTGTAGAAGGCAAGACCTCGAAGGGAGAAAGTGGGTTTGGAGGGTATATTCAGAATATTATCATCAAGGGCGAACTATCACCTAGTTTTTCTTACGCTTACCGACAGAGGCTGAATAAGTGGAATAAGGATGCGTCGTATTTCGACTCCGTAGACTGGGTATTCCTCAACTACCATGCGGGAGAGCGCTTCACATTTACCGTGGGTAAAACACCTGTGGGTGTAGCTGGATGGGAGCTGGACTTGGCGCCTATCGATTGCTTCTTCCTCTCTTCTTATAACTACCACTACAATCCTTACCAATGGGGCGGTAGTGTGACGTATAACTTTGCGAATGGGAGCGACAACCTGATGCTTCAGATGGTGGAGAGCCCATTCCAGAGGGAGTATATTGCGCGCTCTGGGGAGCTTGCCAAGATGTTTGGCTATAGCCTGAAGTGGGGTGGTAGGCATGGACTATGGGAGCCTAATTGGTCTGTGAACTTCCTAGAATATGCGCCTGGCAAGATGATTAACTATATCTCTCTGGGTAATAGGTTTTACTTCGGGGATAAAGTGAAGCTAGAGCTAGACTATATGAATAGGGCAAGTGGTAGCAAACAATTCCTAGGGCAGAACTTTACGCTCGTGGGCAACCTCATCTACCAGCCTATCAAGGAGCTAGAGCTGT
Source organism: Porphyromonas levii (assembly GCF_018206105.1). NCBI lineage: Bacteria > Pseudomonadati > Bacteroidota > Bacteroidia > Bacteroidales > Porphyromonadaceae > Porphyromonas > Porphyromonas levii. The sequence goes on along the minus strand of NZ_JADRGN010000030.1, from coordinate 17,750 downwards.
ACGCAAAGGGCACTTGGGACCTCAATAAGACCGATTCGCCTGCAGACTATGTGGTGACTGCGGGCACCGATATCAAGCGTGTGGGTGGAGGCATCCACTACTATCCTCTAAAGGATAATAGGGTGCGCCTTCATGCCAATTATTCTTACTCTTTTGGCACAAATACCCAAACTAATCCCTATGTGCGGGATCAGCTCTCTATGCTCAATATGGGTATAACCTGGAGGGTAAAGATTTACTAAGGAGTAAATAAGACTTCGCCGAGGAGCTCCTCGGGATATTGCACCGCCTCAAGTCGTAGACCTGTGGGCGGTGCTGTATTAAAGGGGAAATCGAGGTCGGCTCGCTCGAGAATATCGGCAAACTCCTCTGGAGTAATTTGACCACTACCTACCTCTAAAAGTGTACCTACGAGAGCACGTACCATGCTACGGAGAAATCTATTGGCAGTAATCCTGAAGACCCATTCACTAGGACTCAGTTGTAACCACTCAGCTTGAGTGACTGTGCAAATGTGGTTGGTGACATCGGAATGCTTGCGTGCAAAGGAGGCGAAGTCGTGCCGCCCAATAAGGTATTGACAGGCTCGGTTCATAGCCTCGAACTGTAGCTTCCGAGGTACAAAGGTATGGTATTTACGTAGAAAGGGATTGGGGTATAGGGTGATATAGTAGCCATAACTACGGCTGGTGGCACTGTAGCGCGCATGGAAGTCGGGCAATACTGCCTGTAGCTTGGTGATGAAGATATCGGGCGGGAGAAAGCGATTGAGCTTGAATACAGCAGGGGCTATCCTATCGGAGAGCTCCTCGGGTAGCTCGATATGCGCTACCATAGTACTGGCATGGACACCGGTATCGGTACGCCCGGCGCCTACCACCTTGATCTCCTGCCTCAGTATAGTGGAGAGCTTGTCCTGTAGTTCACCTTGCACTGTCCGCCCTTTGGGTTGTTCTTGCCAGCCGACAAAGTCGGTGCCGTCGTACATAAACTGGAGTAGATACTTATTCATGGTGGTAGGGATGGTTGTGTATTATGGTGTAGGCACGATAGATCTGCTCTATAAGGAAGAGGCGCACCATCTGATGACTGAAGGTGAGCTTGGAGAGAGAGAGCTTCAGTGGGCAAGCTGCGTAGACGGCAGGAGAGAACCCATAAGGACCGCCAATAACGAAGAGGAGCTTGCGTGGTACCGTCATCTGCTTCTGCTCTATCAACCTGGAAAGCTCTATAGAGGTAAGCTGTTTGCCACGCTCATCCATGAGGATAACTTCGTCTTGTGCTCCGACTGCGGCTAGGATGAGCTTCCCTTCCTCCTCCTTCTGCTCAGTCTCGCTTAGCTTACGGCGATTTTTGAGATCGGGAAGCTCCTCTATCTCAATGGGTACAAAGCGACCTAGTCGCTTCTGGTAGTCCTCTATCAGTCGCTGTATTTCGGGGCTATCGGTACGCCCAACGAATAAGAGTTTGATTCCCTGCATTTAGTATAGCTTGATATAGATAGGCAGATGGTCGGAGTACCCTCCGTTGTAATTGAGCCCAGCATAGGTGCGGCGTAGTGTACCTCTACGGGTAAAGAGCGCTTTATTGTGAAAAATGCTAAGGCGACGGTCGCGGAGTAGAGGGTTGTCACCTAGGAATAAGCCTCCCGATACTATAATCTGATCGGGCATCCAGTAGTGTCCTTCGAATAAGTGTGTCCCCTTGCCCTCATTGAATAGAGGGAAAGCAAGGTTGTATAGCCTATCAGGCTTGATAGGTGTATTCGCCTCTATTCCCTGAGCGCCCAACCCCTTCTTGAGGGAAGCATCGGAGGGATTATCGTTGAAGTCTCCCATCACTACGATATTGCGGTTAGGATCTTTTTGCCAAATAGAATCGATGATGCCGCGAACCTTACTCATCACCTCTAGGCGCTTCTCTTCTGTTTCTCGGATACCGCCACGGCGACTTGGGCTGTGCATCACGAAGATATCCATCTGGCGTCCTGTAGAGCGGTGCTCAAGGGTTACCCAAAGGGTATTTCTGCCTGTGCCACTTGCCTCATGCACATCTCGAGGGTCGCACCCTAGAGGGAAGCAAGGGAGTGTGCCATAGTGCGGTATCTCTTGGCTCTCTATATGCTTCAGCTTGGACTTATCCCACATCAGGGCAACGTCTATACCACGTGGGTCGGCACTCTGGGTAACCGAGTAGTCGTAGGTGATATCCTTGAAGGTATTCAGTGAGAGTAGATCGGCAATCACCCCCTTATTCTCTATCTCCACGAGACCTACTATTGCAGGCATCCCCCACTCTCCGATATTGCTAATGACCCAAGCGAGATTCTCTCGCTTCACTCGGTAGCGCTTCTTCGTCCAGTGTAGGTGCCCATCTGGAGTGAAATCGCCATCATCGGTCAGTGGATCATCGATGGTATCGAAGAGATTCTCCACGTTGTAAAACATCATACGCCCTATCTCCTGTGCTTCCGACCTATCGGGTAGGCACGATATTAGTATAAAGGTCACTACCAGCCCGAATAGAGCGAGTAGTGACCTTTGGGATAATCTTATCATTTATGCCTTCTTAGGTGCTTTCTTGAGGATAGCCAGTAGATGCTTCCACCACATATCTACTGTCGCAATCTCCAAGCGCTCCTCAGGAGAGTGTACATCACGCATTGTAGGACCAAAAGACAGCATATCCAGGTGTGGATACTTCTCCTTGAATAGACCACACTCCAGACCAGCGTGGATAGCTGTAATCTTTGGCTCCTTGCCGAATAGCTCCTTGTAGGTCTCTAGGGCAATACCCATAATCTCCGACTCGTTATTAGGCTCCCATCCTGGGTAACCGTCGCGCTCAGAGACATAAACACCAGCGAGGTCGAATACCGATGTCACCATATCCCCTACCATACGCTTAGCGCTCTCTACTGAGCTACGTTGGCTCGTCTCTACATAGATGATTGGGGAACCATCCTCAGCCTTCTTCATCTTGACAGAAGCGAGGTTATTAGAAGTCTCTACTAGACCCTCCAAGGTATGACTCATACCGAGTACTCCGTGAGGGCAAGCAATCAATGCATTGACAAGCTGTGCTGAAGTAGTACTATCGATGATAAACTCAGGCTTCTCATCGCTCGTAGCGGTAACCACTAGCTCGGGGTCTGGCTTCTTGTACTCATTATGGATATCGGCAGAGAAAGTATTGATCCATGCTGCCACAGTCTCTTTGTCCTTACTCTCGATACCAATCACCGCATGAGCCTCACGAGGGATAGCATTGTGGAGATTACCACCCTGAATACTAGCGAGTACATAATCTGCCTCGTCAGCAAGCCCATAAAGGGCACGAGCAAGTACCTTTACTGCGTTGGCCCTACCTAGATGGATATCACCACCAGAGTGACCACCTCTGAGTCCGCTTACAGAGATACGGATATAGACTTGGCTAGGATCAGCATACGCAGGCTCGTAGTAGAACTCTGCCATAGTACCCATACCACCAGCACAGCCGATAAACATCTCTCCCTCATCCTCACTATCTAGATTGAGGAGGATATCGCTATCGAAGAAACCAGCTTCTACATTCATAGCACCAGTCAGACCAGTCTCCTCATCTACTGTAAATAGCGCTTCTATCGGACCATGCTCAATATCATTGCTAGCCATAATAGCCAGCTGAGTAGCTACGCCAATACCGTTGTCTGCGCCAAGAGTAGTACCCTCAGCCTTGAGCCATCCATCCACTACCTTAGTGCGGATAGCATCGGTCTCGAAGTTGAAGTCCACGTCATTATTCTTCTCGCATACCATATCCACGTGGCTCTGCATGATGATGCTCTTGCGATCCTCCATACCAGGAGTAGCAGGCTTCTTCATGACTATATTGCCCACCTTGTCCTTCTTGTACTTCAGACCATGCTCCTTAGCAAAGCTCTCTAGATATGCGATAATCTTCTCCTCCTTCTTACTAGGACGAGGGATCTTAGTAATCTCATCAAAATACTTAAATACGATCTTTGGTTCGTGTGTCGTCATACGCTTTCGCTCTTATATGTTTATGTTCATAAAATTATTCCAAGGGTAAAGATACTCCTTTCTTCCCTAATTATTAGTGAGATATATTCTAAAAAGACTTAAAACCTTTGCGGCTGAGGGGAAAACACTTACCTTTGTACTCGTTTTTAACTTGGCATCATTAGTATAATATGCTAGAAACTTTACTTGTAACACTTGCTGTAGTAGCTATCTGTGTAATGCTCCTAGGGTTCAGAGTGTTTTTTACCAAGAAGTGGAGCTTCCCCAACTCGCACGTAGAGGGGCAGCCCAAGCTCGAGGAGCAGGGTATTACCTGCCACCGACATCAGCACAAAGATGCTCAGCGACACAGAAACCTCTTTGATCGTATACGTCAGGAGGAGAGACTACAGTAGGAAAACTCATTCAATAGATGGCTTAACATAATGATAAAGAAGACAATTTACACAGCTGCAGCCCTTATAGTGGCGCTACTTGGCCTCGCTAGTTGTAATGGCACTAGCAATAACAATTCGGGTGCCGCTGCCATGGTATCCGGAGATAGTTCAGCTATAGCTCGCATGCCTATTGCATACATCGAGTTGGATAGCCTTATGGCTAACTATAAGTACTATACCGATGTACAAGAGGAGCTGATGCGTGAAATGGAGAATCGCCAAGCTACCTTCAATACTAAGGGCCGTAACTTAGAGAGCGAGATGAAGGAGTTCCAGCGCAAGGTAGAGTCCAATGCGTTCCTATCTCAGGAGCGTGCTCAGCGCGAGCAGGAGCGTATCCTCAAGCTTCAGCAGGAGCTACAGGAGCTCAATCAGAAGCTCCAAGTAGAGCTCATGCAACTAGAAGCAGAGCGCACCAAGGCAGTAACCGACACAATCGTAGCTCTCGTACGCCAGTACAATGCTGAGGTAGGTAAGTATCAGATGATTCTCACCAGCAATGCAGCAGGTATTGGTACAGTGGTTTGTGCCGATCAGTCGTACAACATCACCGAGGAGGTGACTAAGTACCTCAATGACCGCTACAATCCTACCAAGAAAGAGGAAGAGAAGAAGTAACCTTGCTCCACAAGGTATCACAAAATACGAGCCATGCCCTCACAAGATGGCGTGGCTCTTTTATTTACATAGGTAACAACATGGATAAGCATACAGATAGTAAACTTCGCGAGACACTCACCCTACTAGGTGCTGGTCAAGCCACCAACTACCCCACAGAGTACGACCCTTCAGTGCTCGAGACCTTCAACAACAGCCACGAAGGTAGAGACTACTGGGTACAATTCAACTGCCCCGAATTCACTAGTCTCTGCCCCATCACCAGTCAGCCCGACTTTGCGGAGATTATCATCTCCTATATCCCCGATATCAGGATGGTAGAGAGCAAGAGCCTAAAGCTCTACCTCTTTAGTTTCCGCAACCATGGGGCATTCCACGAGAGTTGTGTCAATCTCATCCTAGATGACCTTATTAAGCTCATGGACCCTAAGTATATAGAGGTGATAGGACTATTTACTGCCCGAGGCGGTATCTCAATCCACCCCTACACCAACTATGGTCGCCCAGGCACTAAGTACGAGCAACTAGCCGAGCAGCGCCTATTCAATCGCAAGGGCTAAGCTAATATAAGTCTAAGAGATTACTCCCCTACTGAGATACAATCAACACTCTGTAGGGGAGTAATCTCGTATATACAGAGACCTTCAGAGGTTAGTACCACCCCAAGTGCTCCGGTCAAGCTTGCGGTAGTTGACCGCTTCGCCTATATGCTGAATAGTAATCTCTGGTGACCCATCCAAATCAGCTATAGTCCGTGCTACCTTTAGTATACGATCATAAGCACGAGCAGATAATTTGAAGTAATCCATTGCGGTCTTAAGCCTATCCATACTAGGCTTATCCAGATGTACATACTCCTGCATCAGAGCGGGTGTCATCTGAGCATTGGTGTAGATACCTGGCACATGCTTAAAACGCTCTCGCTGTATCTCACGAGCCCGCATCACCCGCTCCCGTATCGCAGCACTAGGTTCGCTTGGAGCTTTATCCGCCAGTGCTTCAAATGGTACTGGCACTATCTCCACTTGGATATCAATACGGTCGAGTAGGGGACCCGAGATACGGCCTAGGTAGTTTTTCACCTGCATCTCCGTACATTCGCAAGCTCTGAAAGGATTATTATAGTGCCCACAAGGACATGGATTCATCGATGCTACAAGCATAAACGAAGCTGGAAAAGTGACGGTCTGCCTCGCCCTCGAGACCGTTATCTGTCGGTCTTCGAGTGGTTGCCTAAGCACCTCCAGTACATTACGAGCAAACTCCGGAAGCTCATCTAGAAAAAGTACACCATTGTGTGCCAAAGAGATCTCTCCAGGCTTAGGATAGCTCCCTCCACCTACAAGCGCCACATTGGAAGTGCTATGATGAGGAGCACGGAATGGGCGCTCACGCATCAGAGCTATATTCGTAGGCAAGGTGCCTGCCACTGAGTGTATCATAGTGGTCTCCTGAGCCTCATCCTTGGTAAAAGGGGGTAGGATGCTGGGCACACGCTTAGCCATCATAGACTTACCACTACCAGGGGGACCTATCATAATTATATTGTGATTGCCTGCTGCTGCTACCTCCAAAGCTCTCTTTACCGTCTCCTGCCCTTTAACTTCCGCAAAGTCGGCATACTGGAGCAAGTGTTGGTCGAAAAGATCTTGCTCCTCATAGCGAAACTCCTGTAGTGCACCTTCGCCCACTTTCAGGAAATCCACTACCTCCTGTAGCTTATCCGCTCCAAAGACACGTATACCCTCCACCACCGATGCCTCTCGAGCATTAGAATAGGGTACGATGATATTCTTGAAGCCTTCCTTTTTTGCCGTAATGGTCATCGGCAATATGCCATGAATAGGACGGATATGCCCATCTAGCGATAGCTCACCCATTATCATGGTGTCTTGGAGGCGCTCGAGTGGCAAACGCTCTGTAAGTGCTAAGATAGCTATTGCTAGCGGAAGGTCGTAGGCAGCACCCTCCTTTTTGAGATCGGCAGGTGCCATATTGATGATGTAGCGGTGCTCTTTGTATTCATAGCCACTCTCGGCTATAGCTGCCTGAATGCGCTGATGGCTCTCCTTGACTGCCGCATCTGGAAGCCCTACCAGCATAAACTTGGCACCATTACTTATCTGTGCCTCTATGGTCACTTTTGTAGCGTCTATTCCGCTTACGGCAGCGCCATATACCTTGACTAATGCTCGATCTACACCTACATCAATCCACTCTACGTCCGACATTTTTATACTCCTTTATAAACTGTACCAAACTATCCGCTACCTCCCATGTACGCCATACTTGGCGAGTACTATCTACCAACATATATATAGGCACATGATGGATATGGTTATCCCTAATATACTCCACCGCATAGCCTGTACTATCCACGAGGAAGTGGGCATTAGCACCTTTCTTTATCCCCTTGGGTAGTTCATCATTAAGCAGTACGTTATAGTTCAGTAAGCTGAGACTATCTAGGCGAGAAAGGTATTTCTTCTGCTGCATATAGGCCACCGAATCCTCGGGAGTAAGCTCCATTACATTGATGACCATCAACGCTCGTTTGCCTATTAGCTCTTTGAATGGCTTAGTTTCCTCTTTCCCAGCTATACGAAAACCATAAGGCACAAGTTGTTCATCGGCAGCCCCTGTCGCTATATCAGAAAAGCCAAGAAGGTCTACCATATCGGTGTAGGTATTGGAGAGGCGGCTCTGAATCACCACTAACTCCTCCGTACACTCACCTCCTTTATCACGTTGGATAGCATCGGAGACCATGATAAAAGCAATACTATTGGATTGGTATTGATTGAGAAAGGAGAGCAATTGCTCCATACCTTGCTCCTTTGCTCTGTACCAGCTTAGGATAGAATCTACCTCCTGTACACCCTCAAGCACTACCTCATTATTACTGATCTTAGCTGATATATTACCGGTACGGCTAGGGAGCAAAGGCAACTGTAGGAGACCTTCGCTATCGTAAAGTAATAGCATATCCAGCGTATCTAGATCTAGCGCCTTATCCCAATCAATACGCCCTTTACCGCTCACACTAATGGTATCTATAGTGATATCGTGCGTACCATAGGTATATAGGTACCATGGGCTATCTTCTGTGTCGATATTCTTGATATCGATAGATAGGTGGTCGTGCGACTTTTTGCCACCACAGCTTACCAATACCATTATGAGGAGTAGTGTACTCCAAATTGTAGCCCTTCTCATTGTACCTGTCTATAAATAATATCCTCTATCAGTGCCTCTTCCCAAGGCTCTATACCATAATGCTCGAGAAGTGAGAGCTTCTCTCCAAGTTCAGCACCCAGACTCCCTTCCTCTTGCCATTTTCTCAACTGAGAGAGCCCCTCTACTCTGTGCCCTAGGGCAATAGACACTAGCCCCGCCCAGAGCAATAATTCGCCCTTCAGCTCCTTACCCTCTAGCCGTCTGCCAGCTTCCTCTACCTTACCTAGAGAGAGCAGCAGCTCTAGTAGGAGCAGCGTACTCTGTAAGTTCTTACCATCGGCAACATAGTCCGCCTTGTAGGCTGCCTTTAGGGCTTCCTCTGTCCTACCCAATTCGTAAAGAAGGGTAGCTCTCTGTAGCGGGAGTTGGTAACCTATCCCCTCACCAAGTTCTCCCTCACCAGTAGTAATCCACTCTACCGCCTCTACTTTCCTGCCAAGTCGAATCAATATCTGTGCTATCTTCCGTACAGTAACCTCACTTTTGCCCTCCAGCTCCACGGCACGCCGTAGCTGCTCTAGTGCTTGCTCATCGTCATTGCGCATCATGCTTGCCACTGCCATACCTCGCCACACCTCCGCAGTATTGGTTCGGTAATCATGCACAACCCGTTCATACGTATGACCAGCTTCGGCATATTGTCCGAACCTTACCATAATGGAGGCAAGCGACAACAGACCCTCCTCAGATAAAGTACACCTACTGGATAGGAATGCTCCACTGATCATCTCTGGCGAGTGGTCGAACGGATTGATAAGCGTATTGGCATGGCTAGATAGTTGGTAGAATCGGTAAGCACCAAAGACAAAATCCTTCACACCGTCCACAAAGGTGATTTCTGTAGGACTCCCACTAGGCATCTGTCCCTCCATCTGAGAGAGCATGGCACTACCTATCTGTTCCCAAGTAGGTACCAAAGCATAGGAGTAGAGGTCTGAACTAATCATCCTCTGCCCCTGAAGCATCATAGGAAGTAGTTTCTTGAAGGCAGCCACATTATCTTTAGAAAGCCCTGGGAAGTGTTCGTCGAAGGGCATGAACCAGTGGCTTATCTTGCTAAAGAAGGGAAAAGCCTTGAGCTCTGATATCATGTGGTAAGCCACATCTTGCTCTGTATCCTTTAGCATAGAGAACTTATCTGGTGCTTTAGCCATTAGTGACTCTACCTCCTCTAGCTTCTCACGGTCTATAGAACCATTCTGTAGCTCTTCTATCCTTTCGGTTAGTGAATGCCCCATTACCTGCTGGAGCTTATCGGAAATACTCCTTAGATCGGGCAGTATCTTCTCCCGGAAAATCTTATGATTATCTGTAGTCTTATAGGCGATCTGAATTACCTTCAGCGCCTCCATAAGCTGCTTTTCATCCGCTACCAATGCTATCTGCACTTGTTCTACAAACTGAGGGTGCAGACATAATAGTTCTTCCTTATGGCGCTTACCAAGTATCAGAAGGGCACTTAGGGCAGCACCCTGTACCATCACCGAAGCGTGCTGTTGCCACAAGGCAAAGAGCAACTCCATCTTCCGTACATCGAAGTACTGCATTGTACCCAGGAAGAGGGCGCCGACTATGGTTTGAGCTACCATCTGACTACTCTCTTCTACCAATAGAAGGGAGTGTAGTGCTTGCTCCTCTGCCTCGGAAAGGTCTATAGATGTCCATATAAGACCAAAGAGCTGGTCTAGCTTATCGAAATACTCCTGCGAAAATGGCTCCACTTCATTGCGTAGTACCCCTATGAAAGGTACCAACGCCCCCTCGCCATGGCCGTACGCTCTGAGGGTCTGAATAGTAGCGCTCCTACTATTCCAAGGTAGCTCTTGTCCCTCTATATAAGCTGCATTGGCGCGCAATAAACGCATCAGTGAAGTGCCGATACCTCTCATTATCCTAGCACGCTCAGGATCCTCCGCCCCCTGCTCATAGTACTGAGAGAGGAAACCATAGGTAGATTCCAATGCACTCAGCTCGGCTTCATCCACCACTGGTAGTGCTCGCATATCGCGGAGCACTGCACCATAAAGCCCCCGTAGTGTCTGTTCTACATGCCACCTCAGACGAGATGGATAGTATTCTATACCATCTATTTCTCTCATTTCATTACATCTAACGGGTCAATAATCACCAATGCAGCTGCTAAGAATAGCAATAGTCCTAGTACGACAAAGATAAAACGTGTCCACCCTAGTCCCAACTTATTGATCAAATAGCGGTAGGAATGGTTGTCGAAAAACCACTGGCTCCCACTCAGCCCCGCCCATATTGCCAAGCATCCGGGCAAGACAAACATAAGCCCTAGCGCGACATATACCAGTGTCATCTGCCCCATCACCTAGGATCGTATATAAAGGGCGTCGCCTCATCTAGTAGAGTAAGGCGACGCTGGTCTCCATCCACTTCTATTCGCAAGCGAGCGGTCTTTTCTGGAAGAAAGGGAATGAATAGTGCTGGCCACTCTACAAAGCAGTAGTCCCCACTATGTAGATAATCGGTAGCTCCTATGTTACGCAAGTCGTCATGCGTCTCGAGTCGATAAGCATCTATATGATAGACAGCGTCCCCTCTATCTGTATGGTATTCATTGACAATAGCGAAGGTAGGGCTACTTGTGACCTCTGTAACGCCTAGTGAGTGGCATAGCTCTTTGATGAGCGTAGTCTTTCCTGCCCCCATAGGTGCATCAAATAGCCACACGGAGGTATCCCCCAATTCATTGAGTAAGAACTTAGCAACTGTGCCTATTTCATCTAGCCCATATACTATTGCTTTATCTTCTCCCCACTTTATAGCACTCATATTTATCTTATATCTACTAACTTGTTGTGTAAACAAAATTACTCAAATTCACCTCAATAGCAAAATAAATACTCCTATACACACCAGCTAACAGAGATACCTATATTAGAAAAATTCCCTCTGGGGAGGAACTGGAGTTTCTCCCCAGAAAAACTAGAGTCTCTCCCTAGAGGGAATTTCTTTGCTCAGGCTATAATCAATCAACGCTCTACTAACAACGCTTATTTAATTCCTATAGAGAAAGGAACCATTGTGCATAGCAGATATTTCCAACTGCCTTATTATATATGAGATATAGCTACTTCAAAAATCATTGCTCCAGACAATCATTTGGCACTCCTTACAATTATGGGTGAGCTTAAAGCGTTCTTTACCTCTTACTAAATACATAGGAAGTGGAAAAGGAGGCTTCACCTTATCTCTCGTACAATAGCCCATCTGATGGAGCAGACAGTGTCGCGTAAACATTACTGGTACTTCTCCTTCTGGTTTTTCTACCTCCAAGGCGGGTGCTATTGTACCTGTGACACCGAGTAGGCGATAGAATTGCTCTGCACTCCTATTGGCCACATTATAAGTAAAGTCTAATTGACTGGGTAGCTCATAGGTATCGGCGTCGTAGGTATGAGAGAGGAATGCCTTACGTTTGCTAGCCAATAAGAGACCTATCTCCTCTCTTTGGTGCAACATCCTTGCTTCACTATCTTGTTGTAATAGCTCCATAAGCTCTCGACGCATCTCAGTGGCAATGGAGGGCGGTAGGTAGAGACCATTGAGCTCGAGAGTACCTTTTCTCAAGGTAAAAACGGTATCACCTAGCTTCGAGATAGCTGCCAAGATACGCTCAGAGTTATCTTTTTGTGCTGGCTCTAATGCTATAGCTCTAGTCACCTCAATAGAACCGCTTTTCATAGTTACCGATGTTGGTGTAGCTATACAAGCGATATCTATCTCTATTTTACGGATGGAAGCGTCTGGTCGCTGGAGTATCTGGGTAAACTTATGGTTGAGGTTACGATAGATAGTAGCAGCATTACCCATCTCCAGTAGCTTAGATAGCTTGATACGGTAGTGATTGGGGTTACTCTTTATAGGCACCACCTGATTGACTAGTGCACCTTCTGTAGCACTTTTGTCGGTAGGCACAAAGAGCAGACCATCACCATTGGAGAGTTCTTCGGTCAGCTCTGCCTCTATCTCCTTACCCATATTACGTAATAGATGCCCTACCTGCTCTCCCACACTTTTATTGGTAAAGGGAGTGATTTCATCCACTGGTATAGGACGGTGCATAGGAGTATTGTAGTTGGTAGATAGGCGAGAGAAAGTGGCTGAGGGCTGAGGAGTGAAATTCCTTTGTACCACGCCACACGAAGCTCTTTGGTATTCATCAGGTCTACGGGCTATTATCTCTTCCACTATCTTACGGTAATGAGCAGTTACATTGCGCACATATTCTATCCCCTTGAGTCGTCCTTCTATCTTTAGAGAGGATACTCCACAATCTAGCATCTCCTCTATGATATCGGTTCGGTTGAGGTCTCGGAGCGAGAGGAGGTGTTGTCCTTCTCGGAGCTTATTGCCTTCTGCATCCTCCAGATCATAGCTCATACGACAGTACTGAGCGCAACTACCTTTATTGGCACTACGCCCTTGGCATGCCTCACTAATAAAGCACCGTCCGCTATAAGAGACACAAAGGGCACCATGAATAAAACTCTCTATTCGGATAGAAGTATCTCCTTTGACCCTCTTGATATCTTCTGTACTGAATTCCCTAGGAAGCACCACTTGTTCAAAACCTAAGTGCTCTAATAAGCGCAGCTTAGCAGGCGTATTATTATGGCATTGTGTACTAGCATGTAGTGGTATAGGCGGAAGATTCTTCGTCAGTAATCCCATATCCTGAATAATAAGAGCATCGGTACCTACTTGGTAGAGCTGATGAGCAAGCAACACTGCCTGGCGTAGCTCCTCATCGGTCAGAATAGTATTGAGTGCCACATACACTTTTGCCCCATACTGATGTGCTTCGGTACATAGAGTGGCAATATCATCTATAGATACTGCGGCTGCACTTCGGGCTCCAAACATAGGTGCACCAATATATACTGCATCTGCTCCTGCCGATAAGGCTACTCTACCTACCTCTAAAGAGGCAGCTGGCGCCAATAATTCTATCTTCCTTATTTCCATACTCATTGTATAATAGGACAAAGATACTATTTACTCACAATTGGGTGTTGGTATGGTGTGGATAACTTGTTGAAAAGTTTTGGAGCTAATATTTGCTAATATCAATTAAAAAGTAAGTAGTAAAAGAATTGACACTACCAAATAAAACGGGGTAGAAGTTACAAAGAAGTTACGCACAGGTTACCAACAGAGCTTCTAATATCACTTAGCCCCTCTTCTGTTACTAACAGCACTATTAGAGGTAACTCACAATCCTAGACTTTATCAGTTGGTAGTGTGTGGAGAGCTTGTTAGTAGCAGTGGATAGCGTATGAATTGCATAGATAAGACCTACGTAACACAATGGCGGTAGATACTCTACTCACAATATCCACAAGCTTTATCATAGTATTTTATCTATCATATCCTTAAGTACATCTATATAGTCTCTCTACTCTATCGGTATACTATCTATAAAATAATATGATAAAGGGTGTGAAGCATGTGAATTTGGGTATATTTGTGCTGGGAGGATAGAACTATTGAATATGAAGAATTGGATATTAGTAGGGGTGATATTAGTGGGTTTCCTTTTAGGTTGCCACCCCCAGGAGAGTAATGGAAGCGCAACTGATGAGGAATTGAAGGTAGACTCCACAGAGGTGGAAGTAGTGGAGACACCAGATACTATTAGTGCTAGAGAGATTGTATTATCGGAGGATCTTCTTTTCGAAGAGTATCACCTGGATACTATTTATGCTTATAAAGATACTACCAGGAGCATCAAGGTGGGGCTAATAAAGGAGAAGCTGGCTTTTATAGAGAATCTTGAAGATGAGATAGGTCAGTGGGCGGTGGTAGAAAACTACCGTAACGCCAACGGAGAAGCACCTACCGTTGCCAACTATGTGCGTAATGAGTACAAGAGGGTATCGGATACGCTGGGCGTGGAGCGCTACCAGTCGGCTCCTCTCTATATGCTTAATGATACGACTCAACCGGTGTTGTATGCAAGAGATGGATGGCTGACTCACTTATTAGATTCGGTAGGAAGCTATTATAAGATTACGCCTATCCGTAATGATATAGGGGAGTTCTTTATCCCAAAAAGATATGTGCGTCCACTAGGAACAGGCAAGACTTTCCACAAAGTAGTATTTGTAGATAGGGGCGATCAGAATATTGTTACTACTGAGAGGGTAGAGAGGGGTAAGTGGATAATAAGAAGCACCAATCCTGCTACTACTGGTAGGAAGAAGCCCCCTTATGCTATGGAGACGCCTCTCGGTATCTTCTTGCTACAGCAAAAGAAGGCTAAGATGTTTTATACCCATGATGGTAGTTCACAGATAGCAGGCTACGCTCCTTGGGCAAGTAGATTTACCAATGGCGCTTATATCCATGGCGTACCAGTAAATAGTCCTAATGGTAAGATTATAGAGTACAGTGCTTCATTGGGAACTACACCACGTTCTCACATGTGTGTGCGCAATGCTTCGAGCCATGCTAAGTTTGTCTTCGATTGGGCACCTACCGATGAGTCTCTCGTGGTAGTGATAGAGTAAGATAGTTGGTCATCAAATAGAAAACGAGCTAGGTAACTGTTGTCACCTAGCTCGCTTTTATTTAGTGTGAAGAAAGGGTGGCTTATGCTGCTACCTCGTTCTCTACTGTAATGCCCTTCCATACGATGGCTGCAATAGCTGCACCAAGGAATGGGGCTACGATAAATACCCAAAGCTGCTGAAGTGCTAAGCCGCCCTCGAATAGAGCAGGACCAAAACTACGTGCTGGGTTCACAGATGTACCTGTAATAGGAATACATACAATGTGAATAAGCACAAGAGCAAGACCTATAGCCAAGCCAGCAAAGTTATTGAGACCGTTCTTGGCGGTTACGCCTAGTACTACTAGTACAAAGATAAAGGTGAATACTGTCTCGGCAACAAATGCTACGGCTGTCTTTCCCTCGGCAAACCCATTAGCACCTGTTAGGGTGGTAGTAGAGCCTGAGTCCTTAGCCAAGAACCATAGGATACCTGACCCTATCACAGCACCTATTACTTGGAAAAGCATATACATGGCAGCATCCTTACCATTCATACGCCCACTCATGAATACACCTAGGGTGATAGCAGGATTGATATGGCAGCCTGAAATACTACCTATACCGTAAGCCATGGCTACTACAGAGAGACCAAATGCAAATGCCACACCTAGTGTGCCTACCGATGCAAAGCCCTGAGGAGCACCGGCAAATACAGCTGATCCACAACCAAGAAGTACCAGCACCATTGTGCCAATCATTTCAGCTAAATACTTTTTCATACTTTGTAAATCTCTAGTCATTGAAAAAAAAATAACCTTTCACACATTACTATCTGTGGTGAAAGGTATCAATAATAAATGAGATAACCTACGATAATGGTTGAAATGATACTATTTACGCCTTAGTTCTACTTCTTTAGCTATTGCCGCTACTATATTCTGCATAGATAACTGATGGAGGCAAGCATAGTCGCCTCTATGGCAAGGTTTATTGCCTAGTATAGAGCAAGGACGGCACTCTATATCTACACCAATACAATTGACTAATGGAGTACGGAATGGAATATATCCAGCAGCAGGGTGTGTAGCGCCCCAAATAGATACTACAGGGGTGCCTACCATAGCTGCAATGTGCTGATTGGCACTATCCATACTGACCATACAATCGAGCTGAGCTATTTCCTTTACCTCCTCGGCTAACCCCTGAGCGGAGGTAAGGCGCACAGTATTGGCTCTTAGTTGTACCAACTCTCTATTCTTCCTTGCCTCAGATCCGGCAGCTCCGTATAGGATAAGATCACAATTGGGAAAACGTTCTACCAGTAGGTCAATTAGCTCAAGCAATTGCTCTTTTAGTATCATCTTGCCCTCATACTGTGCATACGGAGCGATACCAATAGTTACTTTTCGTGGGCAACTTGTGCGACCTACTACTAGCCTTCCCTTACTCAGCATGCTGATACCAGCCCTCTTGAGTGTAAGGAAGTAAAGATCTGTGATACGTGGTAAATATAAATTGGGAGGTACTACACCCTCTTTTCGAGTGGATAATAACTTATTCCTATCTGCCTTGGGGATATCAATGGTGACCAATTTATGTCCTTTTGTCTTCAGGGATAAGCCTATGCTCCTTGTGATAAAGTTATTATTTAGGTCTACTACTACAGCATCGGGGTAAAGACGATGCAGTTTCCTAGCAAACTTTATTAGACCGAGAGGTTTGGCATCCTGGTCTTGCTGAAAAGGCAGTGTAGTGAGATTAAGAGGCGGGTCGATTACTAATCGAGACATGAAGTACTGAGTGACGAGTACAAACTGATCACTTGGATGGTCATCTGCTGCCGCATATAGAGGGGGAAGAGTCATAGCTACATCCCCTAGAGCAGACAGACGAAGAATGATATAGGTATTAGCGCCCACGCGTTACGATTGCTTCCTCCTATTGTATAGTACAGGATTTAGATTAGGGTCGTTGTACATCTTCATCTGCTTATACACCTTCATCTGCTTACGTCCTGCCTCAATATCCTGAAGTAGGGTATCGATAGCAGTTATCAGATCGGTATTTTGCTGAATCAATACAGATAGCTTAGCATTGGCACTCATGCGCTGATGTTCATCAGTGCCCGGACGTTCAGCCTCTCCCCTCATGTGGTAGATTTTGAGCTGAAGGATACTCAGTCGGTCGATAGCCCAAGCAGGACTTTCGGTATTTATTGTAGCATCGGGAAGTACCTTAACACCATAAAACCTATCCAGTAGATAGCTATCAATAAGCTCTACTAGGTCAGTTCGCTCCTGATTGTTACGGTCTATTTTTCGCTTAGTAGCGAGTGCTTCAGCTGGATCTATATCAGGATCTCTCATTATATCCTCCATGTGCCATTGCACAGTATCTATCCAGCACTTTAGGTATAGGTAATATTCTATCGACTTGAAGGCATAAGGATTGTTTATCTCTGCATTGACATTGTCACGTACATGATAGTCCTCAATAGCTTGGTCAAAGATTGCTATTGCTTGCCTACTAAAGTCCTTTATGGTTTCCATGTCTACTTTTCCAAAGTGTTAGTAACAAATAACAGTGTAAAGATAAGCATAAATAGAGCATTCTCTATCCAAAAGATACTATTGTTGCAATATAACAATATTATATTAGGTCACATAGAGAAGTAACTTCAATAAAATGTTACCATCATCCTTTAATAAGTCAGCTGTACATCAGCATAAATTTAACTCATTATACTTACCTTGTCACTACTCAATATAATATATAATACGTCATACTTTATAGTACTCCCCATTTTTCGACAACGGGCTAGTGTTTTTTTCTTTCACTGTAACAAAAGTACTCATTTTCTTTCTCTTTACATAGTTATTGGTTATTGTTATACAGCTACTACTATTCCAT
>NZ_JADRGN010000029.1:0-30704 GCF_018206105.1 Porphyromonas levii | reverse complement strand
CTCCTATCTACTTAGATAGGCGCTCCATTGCCTCTCTAGTAGCTTCGTGCGAATTGAAAGCAGAGAGTCGGAAGTAGCCCTCCCCCTCTAAACCAAAGCCCACTCCAGGCGTACCGACAATCTGTTTCTCTGTAAGCAGATAGTTGAAATAATCCCATGAGGCTGGATAAGCCTCAGGCGTCTTGAGCCAGATATAAGGTGAGGAGACACCTCCGAAGTGCTCCACCCCAGCTTTTGCCAATGCCTCTCGAATCACTCGCGCATTCTCTAGGTAGTAGTCTATATTTGCCTTGACCTGAGCTTTACCCTCCTCTGTATAGATAGCGGCAACACCGGCTTGGCTGATGTAACTTGCACCGTTAAACTTTGTGGTCTGCCTGCGGCTCCACATACTATTCAGATCCACTGGCAAACTCTTGGGCACAACGGTATAGCCACACCTAACACCAGTAAATCCTGCTGTCTTGGAGTAGCTTCTAAACTCTATAGCGCATGCTTTAGCCCCCTCTATCTCATAGATGCTATGAGGCACCTCTGGCTCTGTGATAAATGCCTCGTATGCGGCATCGAAGAGGATTAAAGCCTCATGGGCAAGCGCATAATCTACAAACACCTTGAGCTGCTCTCTAGTTAGCGTAGTGCCAGTAGGGTTATTAGGGTAGCAGAGGTAAATTAAGTCCACAGGATCTGTAGGAAGGGCAGGCACAAAACCATTCTCCCTATTGCAAGCAAGGTATACTAGATTACTCCACTTGCCTTCTGGCAGATACGCACCAGCACGACCCGCAAGCGCATTGCTATCTACATAAACGGGGTAGACAGGGTCTGTTACCGCTATCTTCACATCGTTGCTAAATAGATCTACAATATTGGCGGTATCGCTTTTGGCACCATCGCTGACAAAGACCTCTGACGGATCAAGCGTCACCCCATAGGGGGCATAATCGTGCGCCACTATCAGCTCTCGAAGAAAGGCATAGCCTTGCTCAGGTCCATAGCCACGGAGCGTAGAGCTAGAGGACATCTCGTCTACCGCCTTGTGCATAGCTTCAATGCTTACTGAAGGAAGTGGAAGTGTCACATCACCGATACCCATCCGGATAATCTTGGCTTCGGGATGCTCGGCTTGGTATTTATTTACACGGCGGTTAATCTCCGCAAATAGGTAGCTCCCGGGGAGCTTCTGGAAGTTGTTATTTATCTTTATCATATCGTTACCTTACCTTGAAATACATAAGTAGCTGATCCCGTCATAAACACCGACTCAGTCTCGTTGCCCGACCAGTCAATAGTCAGGTCTCCACCTGGCATCATCACCTTCACCGGACTATCCACTAGACCTTTGTAGATGGCTGCTACTGCCGTAGCTGTCGCCCCAGTACCACAAGCCATAGTAAGCCCTGAACCTCGCTCCCATACTCTCATCTTGATGGTATGCCTATCGAGCACCTGAGCCACTTCATAATTCACGCCATCAGGAAATGCCGCATGTTTCTCTATCCTTGGCCCAATCGTATCTAGTGCATAAGCATCTGGGTCTTCGGCAATGAAGTGGATATAATGTGGGTTACCGACAGAGACCGATACGCCCTCTACCTCATCCACCTGCTTGCTATCCTCCAGCACATTAGGCAGCCCCATATCCACACGAGCATGGGTTACCTTCCCGTCCTCAATCGTTAGGACAAGTATCTTTTCGCCCGAACGGGTATTGATCGTCATAGGGTTGTCTTGGCAAAGCCCACGTTCGTACAGTAGCTTTGCCACACAGCGAATGGCATTACCACACATCAGCCCTTCCGAACCATCGAGGTTAAATATCCTCATCAGGTAACCACCCGAAGCCTCCTTATTATAAGTAATCAAGCCATCACCTCCTATGCCTGTCCTACGGGGGCTAAACTCCCGTGCGAAACCCTCCAAATCCTCAATAGGGAATCGGTCAATATCCACATAGATGTAGTCATTGCCGAGCCCATGAAGTTTATCAAATACGATCTCCATTATACGTTCTTATCTATACTATAATTATTCACACCCAAATCCTCATACGCCTGTACTAGTGCTTCCTCGTCATCCGAGATGAAGAGTACATGGTCTCCCTCAGCCAGTTCCGTATGCCCCTTTGGTATAAAGAAATCCCCACCTCTCTGCACCATTATAGCCAACGTATGGTCGGGCAGTGGCAGATCCTTCATCTTATTGCTCTTCTCTATCATATTGCGGCTCACCAAGACCTCCGAGATAGAGCTCTTGATGCGCTGAGGCAAATCAATGTCTCCAAAGACAGGATCCTGCGTCTCTGTATCTACTAAGTCGAGTTGCTCTGCCATAAACTGAACGGTAGTACCCTGTACAAGCAACGAGATAATAGTGATGAAGAAGACAATGGTAAACACCAGCTGTGCATTCTCCACCCCTCGCACCCATGGTATCATGGCAAAGATAATAGGGACGGCTCCTCTAAGACCTACCCAGCTAACGTACATCTGCGACTTCAACTTGAACTTCCCCCAGAAAGGCAAGAGCATAAGATGGACAGAGATAGGTCGACCGAAAAGGAGCATAAATAGGGAGATAAGGATAGCTGGCACCGCCAACTCCAATAAGTAAGGCACGTCTACCAACAACCCTAAGGTAAGGAACATTACCAGCTGACTCAGCCACTGAACTCCATCGAAAAACTTAGCTATCGTATTGCTATACTGCATCCGAGAATTCCCTATCACGAGTCCGCCCACATAAACTGCAAGATACCCATTGCCATAAGCGGTATTAGTAACAGAGAATATAAAGAATGCCACCGCTAGCATCAATATAGGATACAGAGAAGTAGCATAGAGATTAGCTCTATTCACCACCCATACAGCGAGCTTCCCGAGCACGAGACCGAATAGTAGCCCCACGGCAAACTGCACGACAAACATCCACACACCATCCCATACGGTTACACTATCTCCCTGCTGAATCATAGATACAAGAATCAGGGTAAGCATATACGCCATAGGGTCGTTGCTACCACTCTCAAACTCTAGTAGAGGTTTCAGATTGTGCCGAAGTTTGGTCTTTCGTGAACGCAGGATAGAGAAGACGGAGGCGGAATCGGTCGAACTCATCACACTAGCGAAGAGCAAAGACTCCAGGAATGTAAGCTGTACCCCGAAGTCCAGCCACTGGAAGAGATAATAGATAAAAACACCCGTGAGCAATGCCGTAAGCAACACCCCCGCAGTAGCCAAGAGAGCACCAGGAACCATCACTGGCTTGATACTCCTATAGGAGGTATCCATACCTCCTGAAAAGAGGATAATCACCAGTGCTACCGAACCTATCGCTTGGGCGATAACAGGGTCATCGAAGTTGAAACAACCTGTAGTGCCTGCCGCCATACCTACTCCAAGAAATAGGAGCAATGTCGGTAAGCCAAACCTAAAGCCAGTCTTACTAAGAAACAATCCTATTACGGCAAGGATGGAGCCATACAAAAGCAGTTGGTCTGTCGAAATCGCTGCCAATAACATTATCTATCACCTTTCCTATCAAAAATACTCTGCAATATACAAAAATACAGCGACACAATACAGAGGAATAATAGTGGAATGATGAAAATTATGTACCTTCGCACTATGAAAGGATATATCTACAACATCACAATTAGTGCCGATGGCTCTTGCGGCGGCGACGTTCTCTACTTCGTAGAGCATAGGCTATTCCCCACTTGGGCTGAGCGCCAAGGGTGGGAGCGCCCCAAGCTACTCCGAATCCCTACCCCCATGGAGGATGGCATTACTGTGGCTCTGCAGTTCGAGCTAGAGAGCACCAAGCTCCTTGCCGACTTTGAGCTCGCGAGCGACCCTCTTGTAACCCGCATACAAGAGGTATATGGCGAGAAAGTACTATTCTACCCTACCCTTATGGAGGTTATCGGATGAGCGAGAAGGAGATTATCAGGGCAGAAGGGTACCACGTACCGGTACTACTGCATGAGAGTATAGAGGCATTGGTCACAAACCCTGATGGAATATACTTAGATTGTACTTTCGGGGGCGGTGGTCACTCCAGACATATCTTGGAGCAACTCTCTCCCAAGGGTCACCTATTTAGCTTCGACCGAGACCCCGATGCACTTGCCAATTGTAGTATCAAGGACGATCGCTTCACCTTTGTCCGCTCCAACTTCCGACACCTCTTACACTTTATGGATTACTACGGCATAGAGCAGGTCGATGGGATACTCGCAGACCTTGGTCTCAGTAGCCACCACCTCGATGACGAGAGCCGTGGCTTCTCTTTCCGCTTCGATGCACCTCTAGACATGCGTATGAATAGCTGTGGTGGCAAAACTGCAGCTCAGCTCATTGCCGATAGCACACAAGAGGAATTGGGAGCCATCCTCGCTAATTACGGCGAACTCAAAGGGAGCTATCGTATTGCCACCTTACTCAAGAGGGCTTCGGACGGAGGCAAACTACAAACCATCCAAGACCTCCTCACTACCGTGGCACCTGTAATACCTGAGAGAGATAAGAAGTCTCTTGCCAAGCTATTTCAAGGGCTACGTATAGCCGTAAACGACGAGATTGGTGCTCTACAACAGCTCCTCACCGATGGCACACAGCTCCTTCGACCCGAAGGGAGGTTTGTGATTATCACCTACCACTCCTTAGAAGATAGGCCGGTCAAGAACTTCTTCCGATCGGGCAATATCTCGGGCGAAAGAGTCACCGACCACTTTGGTGTGCCACTCACTCACATCAGTCCACTACACTCCAAGCCCATCCTACCAAGCGCTGAAGAGGAAACACGCAATCCTCGCTCCCGTAGTGCAAAGCTCCGTATTGGGGTCAAAGGATAAAACCCATACAAAGGTCTATTACATCTCACCATAACGGTCGCTCTCATCTATCAATCCTTAATGTTATCAAGGATTGTTATTGTAGTCTATGTCATAGTTATATATCGTTGCTTATTCTCCATTCTTTGGCTTTATTGTATGTATCCCACATGTGGGCATATAACCCGAGAGTTCTTCGTGTATTCCCTTCTCCTCTATTCTATAATTCTATTATTGATATACAAGATACAGTCGGCATTGGTAATCATACTTAACCGATAAGCGATGACCAAGACTGTCTTTCCACATATCAAATGGGAGAGATATACCATCGTGAAGGAATTGCACAACTTTAGAAAGCTTTCATAAGAATAGGACTTAAAGGAAGAGGGCAAAGAAGCAAGAAGAGAATTCCTCCATTGTCTTTGCCCTCTTTATTTAGATTTGGTTTAGTTGCCAAACCTTTCTATCGCCATGGGATTTCCAACGGTGGTTATCATAGGAGTTGGATTAATCTTATCTGTCTTAGGGTCGAGATAATAGATGCCTTTGGTGGTTGCCGAAGCATTACAGATGGCCAAACCATCTTTATACTTGGAGACTAATACTCCGTAGCCGTTTGACAATTCCAATCCTTCGATTATCTTCATCTTCTGATTGTACAAATCAAAGACTACTGCTCTGCTCGCGATAGCACCGTGTCCGGTTTCTCCGGGCTTGTAGTAACCCGGAATATCAATGTATCCGTAGGCTTTGCCATTGACTACATAACAAATGGAAGCTGCAAAGCCGGCCGGCTTCTCTTCTCCTTCTATGGTAGCTCCGGTTATCGTCCAGTGGTATGTGGGGTCAAAATCCGTTTCCCCCTTTTTGATTCGCAGTATGCCTGCTTTGTGCCCTGCTACCATTCCGAAGTTGCCGAGACAGGAAATGTATATATCCCCTTTTTCATCCATAAATAAAGACTTAGGGTCAATAGGACGTGTGGCTTGGGAGAAACCGCTGGTTTTCTCCGAAATCATCTTGACCAGCTTGTCCGTCTTCGTATCAATAACGGCTACGTCTGCCTGTTTGTAGTTCTCTGGACTTGTCCATCCCCCCACCATCTGGCTTAGACCTGCAAACACGTATCCGTCACGTTCAATCATAATTCCTATGTCTGGATTATTGTCCTGTATGCCCAAAGAGGTCAGGTCTATCTCTCCCGTCTTTTGCATTGTTTCGGGATTGAAAATGTAGATCTTCCCCAATCCTGCAAGCGACAGATACGCTTTTGTAGAAGATAGCTTGACGAGATTATTGGCACTGTTATTGGCCGGCAATGGCATACTGCCCTCTTTTTTCAAAACACCGTTCGTGCGTCGGTACTTTATCAGTTCGTTTTTGTCCATCTGCAAATGATAGCTTGGGAAAACATAAAGCTCCTGACCTACGACTATGGGGTAAGAACTTCCATAGGGGACATTTATACCATTCTTATTGTCTACAGCCATCGTCGAGCCTAACTTGGGCTCGCCAATAAGTTGCATATAGTACGTCCCATCCATCCCCGTAGCATTAGGCAAGGCAGTCAGTAGCAGTACATTTCCCTTACCTCCTGCTATAGGGGCGTCTGGGTCTGATTGGTTATTGTTGCACGAATTGAGACACAGTGCAGCAAATATTGCTGCTACGATAAACACTTTCTTTTTCATCTTTTTGTTGCTTTAGTTATTATACATATGGTTTGATTACTTGAATACATATCTGAATCTTATGGTGAAATTACGTCCCGGTAAGGGGCGATTGAACTCGCTGATCATTTGCGTATTGGTCAGGTTGTTTATTTTCCCCATAATGAAGTAGCGTCCATTGCCAAAACTTTGTTCAAAGCCTATACTGCTTGAAAAGGTTCTCGGTATGCGATGCAGCTGGAACTGGCTTTGCTCAAAGTCATAAAGGTATTCCTCCACGAATGAAGCATCGGTAAATATGCGTGTGTTCATTCCTCTGCCTCCGAATAGATTCTCCTTGTGAAACTCCAGTCCTGCATTTGCCATCAGATAAGGGATATTGGGCATACGACTACCTTTGGTAGGGTTGGCAACTGTTGTATTTTGTTCGTACTTACGCGTATCTCTCAGGTCTTGGTAAGTTGCGTTTACGTAACCATAGAGCCAGTGTGTAACATCGGCTTTCACCTCTGCTTCCACCCCAAAGGTTCTCATCTCGCCGAAGTTTTGATATTGCGACTGCAAGAAGCCTCCCGTAAAGCGAATCATATCTCGCAGATACATATAAAATCCATTTACTTCTATTTGCAGGTTGCTGGGAGACTTCCCTGTCAAATCGTATTGTATTCCCACATTCACACTCGTGTTGCGCTCGGGCACCAAATTGCCTGCAGGAGCTATCACGTATCCATCGCCCAGCAGCTCTTCTTCCGATGGAAGCCTTACATCATATCCGAGTGACGCTTTTGCCATCAGATTGGGTGTGATACGGTAACGGAGCGCATTGCTGATACCGAAATCATTCTTTTGCGTATTTATGTCCTCTGCAGAATTGGTCAGCACACTTGCCATCCGTGTTTTCATCGAATAGTGGTAATACTTGACATTGATAGAATTCAGAAACTTATCATTAGAGGTGCGATAGTCGTAGTTCAAGCCCGCCACCCAGCTGAGCATATTGCTCGGGAACTCTGTACGATAGCCAATGACCTTGTCTTTCATTACATCTCTTGGGTTGGCGTGGGCATACTTCAGCAAAGAGTTGAAGTTTACCGAGTGGTTTTCATTGACAAGATAGTTGAGATTCAATTTGTGGTTGAATTGATGTTTATCATTCGTCAACAGTGATGCCCATTTACCGATTTCACCACCGAATTTGGAAACTGCCGGATAATGCGTTCCGTCCCAATGTGTGCGATGAGAAGCGGTATCGGCAAAGTTATAGTTGGTATAAATATACCCCAACTGCCAATCCAAGTCCAGTCCATCCAAGAGGAAGTTATCCTTCTCCATTTTATTGGCGAAAACAAAGGCATTGGAGTGACTGTGGGCATACTGAATGTTTGACTCTATCCCCTGTATATCCTTGTAGGTATGTATGAAGACCGGCTCAAACTCCACCAAATCAAACCACCATTTCCGAGCCTTGAAGCTGCCACCAATAACCATCTTTTTGAACTTGTCGTGATCTCGGGTTATCGTAAGCCCTTCTTGAACGGGCGACTTCATCTTGTAGTTATTGTCGGCATAGTTGTAAATACCGCCCAACCCGAACTCGATGCCCTTCGGGGCAATGTTCATCTTGCTTACCACAGATGCTTTGTGCGTATTGAAACTACCGTAAGAATAATTCACGTCCAAATACTTGGGCGGATATTCCTTGATGACAATATTGACTGCTCCACCAACGGCAGAGCCTCCGAACTTGGCAGGAACAACTCCTTTGTATATCTCAATACGGTCAATCATTTCCACCGGTATGTCATTGATGTCGATGAAATCGGAATTATCGTTCATCGGATGTCCGTCAATGAAAAGCCCGATGCGTTTCCCTTCCAAACCGCGCACCGAAATGCGAGATGCGCTACCTACGCCACCCATTGCCCGCACGGTGATACCGGCAGTCTTTGCCAGAACGTCTTGTACATTGTTGACCGTACCTTGTATTTGGCTCATACTGATTACGGATATGGGCATTGCTTGTTCGCGTATCTTGCGGGCTTCGCTTTTGCCCAGTACGACTACCTCATCGAGCGATTTCGCTTCTTCTTTCATCCGGATGATGTTTTTTTGCCCTCTCCCTTTCCCCACTGTGACCTTGCGGGTTTGCGTGTGGTAACCTATAAATCTCACAGTAAGCGTGTAGGTAGCCGGGGGAATATCAGAAAAAGAGAACTCGCCGTGCTTGTCTGTTGTGATGCCCTTTTTCAGTTCCTCTATAAAGACCGAGGCTCCAGGCAGTGGTTCTTCGCCCGAGTCGTCGATGACCACGCCCGTAATCCGTCCGCCTCCTGTTTGAGCAGATACACTGGTGCTTACGAGCACCAGTGATAAGAAAAGATAAAGTACTTTCCGTTTCATTGTTTGTTCCTTCATCTGAATATTAAAGATCGAGAATGGGTGTGTCGGAAGTACCTCCGGGTGTCGGATCCGGTGTAGCCGGTATCGCCTCCTCTTCACGTATTATCATACGCTGTACATTCTTTGCCCGATTGCGCATTTCTTGCTTCGGGAAGAACTGTATGCGAGGCGTTTTGAGCGTATCTGCGGTAACGGCTTTCTCCGTCTCCATACGCTTGCCACTGGATATGACTTTAAACGAACCGAGATCTGCCAAGTCAACGGCTCTGCCGCTGAACATCTCTTCACGCACAATCTCCGCCAGGGCGGTAATGGCAGCACGCACATCGGCACGGCTCAGAGCTGTGGCATTGACGATGCGGTCTTCTACCTGACGAGTAGTAATCTTATCTTGCGCAACAGGGGCGGCATAATACATTGTTTTGCCTTTGTGTTTACCTATGCGCATTACCTCTTTCTTTACGTTGTATAGTAACATATTTCTTTTATTATTGTTTGTATTTTAAGTGCTTTTGCCGTTCTATTGGAACGGCTTTGGTCGTTTAACTTAAACGGCTTAAACGATTCCACTGGAACGATTGCGATCGTTTAACTTAAACGATTTTGTCCGTTTCGGTTGAGGTGTTTTTCAGCTGCTGTCATTTATCCAATCCATCTTTCTTTCTCGTTTTATATTTCTATTACTTTTTGTTGCTAAAAACTGTATTTAGCCTTTGCCCATATTTCCGAGTTGTTCTTGTAAGTGCCGAATATCCCTTCGTTGCCTCCGAACCAATCATAACCCAGCGAGAGCTGTATGTAGTCATTCAGTGCATAAGAAGAGGTAAAGCGGCTGAACCATCCCTTATGGTTGATATCGAAATAGGTAAAGTTGGAGAGCTGCAATGTGCTATCCAATAGCTTTTTCGACACATTGAGCGTGAGGAGCGATTGGTGGCGAGGTTGTGCTATTTGGGTTTCGTACTTCAGAATACTTTCTGAAGAAAACTGCGCCATCAGTGTCCATTCATTGGGTGCATACCAATCCACGCCCACGAGATAATTCACCGTGTTGAAGCCCTTTTGCTCCATAGCGCTTGCCTCGGGTTTGTAACTGAAATGCTTGTCTACGTTGAACGCCGCTTCTCCACGCACGACAAACTGTCCCAACGGCTTGGATATATCCGCTCCGAAGAACCCCATTCGGTAATATTGTGGAGATACGGTTATATGAGAGCCTGAAGGTCGGTATGTAACCACGGGCATCTTGTTCCACGTATGCAATGCGGCGAGAGAGAAATCCACTCCGGGGAGAGTGAACCCGAGCTTCCCTCCATATTCTATATTGGAAAAACGGAACTCGGGGCGGCTTCCCTTTTCGTTCCACATAAAGGATTGAGCGGCGTTTTTGGGCAGTACCCTCCACGGATTTTCGGCATCGGTCGGCAGCTTATAGCCCTCGAAAGTCGGCACGGCAAGCAGCTCCAATTTCATCTTCTCATTAAAGACAAAGAAGCGCAAAGCATTGACCAGCATACGAATGTCGTCGTAGTCTCGTGCCAAGAACTCCGTCATATCCATCGGGGAAACAAGATCAGTAACACGTACACCGTCTGCCACTCCCCAGATGACCAATTGCCGACCGAGGCGAAAGCCCCAATGTTCCTCCCGATGGTCGAGATACGCCTCTCGCAGTTCAAAGCCCGTATGCGCCTTTAATAAGGCATTGTGGGTGGCATTGAACGAGACGAAGAGCGTCGAACCTCCAAAACTTTTTCCTACTTCACCCCTCACACGAGTACGTGAAGACATAAAGTCATTCGGCCTCTCGGAGCGGATGGCGTGATAGGTATCCACAAAGCCTTTGAGCTGCCACGACGAATCCCCCTCCTCTTGCCCCCATACAGTATTTAGAGGCAGGAACAGAAGAAACAACAGTAAGATCTTTGCTAAATGATTGCTTGTATTCATTTAATATGATTGCTATTCAGTAAACGTCAGTAGCTTTTCTTTGATTGCTCGGAATCTTTTTCCTGATTACTCGGCACCCAGTAAAGAGTCATATGAGAATCAGAAGAAAGTCATACGAGAATCGAAAGAAAGTCATATGAGAATCAGAAACTACTATATATCTTTCTCTAATTGCTATTATTGCTGTCCGTGCAAAGGCTTTCTCTTTCCACTTAAAATTGAATATTTTTACCGGACAGCAATATATTATAATCTACCTTTCTCCAAAGTGCTAACATTGAATTTTGCTTCATCCAATGGGAGGTCATACTTGGGATTCTTAATCTCAAGAATTGTCTGATGCTCCGTCTGGACATTGGTCATATGCAGTTTTTGGGCAACCCAGAATCCTGCCACCTTGGCTATGTTGGATAAGTCAAGGCGGCGATGCAGTTTCCCCATCTTGTCGTAGTATTCAACCTTGAGGGCTATCAGGCAGTCCTGACGAATCCACGCTATTTTCTTGGAATAGATCTCGCGTTTATCCTTGGGCGTAGATTCCAATTTCCAACACTTATGCCCATCTATTTCTTCTTCACCCAACAGTTTGTGCGTGTCCTCATCTACGTTGCGACTGCCCATATCATCATAGGTAAAGTCACTGCCCATAAAGTAATCCTGCTTGGCAGAGGAGCCGCTGATACGGCGGGTCTTCTTCATCGCAGGCAGATAGAGCCATTTATCGTCGTCCTTATTGGGATCGTCGTAATCCCACGTGAGGAAGCCCGTGCCTTTTACATCACCAGGGTATTGGAAGAACATTATACTCTTGCGGTCTTTCTTCCCTTTTCCCACGTCGATGGAGTAAGAAATCAGTTTGCGCTCGCGCACCGCTCCGCGCTTATTGATCAGTTTCATCACCAACTCCGACTGACGGGTATCGCCATCGGGACGGTCTTTTACTTTCTGGGCAATCTCTCTGCCCGTCTGTGCCATTGCTGTGGTGCCAAATATGATGGACATTGCCATCGTTAAGATTACTGTTTTCATTGTCTTATACTTTTAATTGTTAATGCCTTCTATCATTGAATACTTGCGAGAAAAGACTCTTATTAGTCGCTCCTCCAATTTGCTCCAACGACTTATTCAGCAGTCTCTATTGGTTTTTATCCCATTGACTTCTCAAGCATCTTTCGGTAGGTTGCCGATTGCATCTGCAGCTCTGCGTCAGTGCCCATAGCCTCAATCTTGCCCTGATTGAGCAGCACGATTTTATCGGCTCCGCGAATGGTACGCATCCGGTGGGCGATGACAATGACCGTCTTGTTCTTAATCAGTTCCGACAAAGCCTCCTGTATCAGACTTTCGTTTTCCACGTCGAGCGAGGCGGTAGCTTCGTCCAGCAAGATGATGGGAGCATCTTTCAGTATGGCTCTTGCGATGGAGATACGCTGTCGCTCACCACCGGAAAGCCGCTCGCCGTTCTCGCCTATGACGGTGTCCAGACCTTCGGGCATACGATCGACAAACTCATCGCAGCGGGCTATTTTGGCTACACGGCTCACTTCCTCGTCTGTAGCTCCTTTTTTACCTATACGGATATTGTCTTTTATGCTGGCGTTGAATAGCACCACATCCTGAAAGACAATGGCGTAGTTTTTCAGCAGCGTTTCGGGGTCTATCAGGCTGATGTCCTCGCCACCGAGCGAGATTTTCCCCTGCTGAATATCCCAGAAACGGGCTGCCAGCTTGGTAAGTGTGGTTTTACCGCTTCCCGAAGGTCCGATGAGAGCAGTAACTTCACCCTGCTTAGCAGTGAAACTTACGCCGTTGATGACGGTATAGTCTTCGTAGCCGAATACTACATCTTTGAAATCTATATTGTAATCCTTGGGATTCATTTCCTGTTTGCCTTCCTGAACGGGCATTGTTTTAATCTCCTTGATGCGCGCCACCACGCCGTCGAGAGCTACAATCATCGCCATAAAGGTGAGAATTTCCTCAATAGGCAGATAAATGCTTGCCGTGAGAATGAGATAGGCGATATAGACAAGGATGTTGATCTCTCCGGCAATCAGCATATTGGCACCGACAATCGCCACCGTGACGATACCGAGTTTCATCAGCATACCACCCAGTGAGATGGCTATACCCGAAGAAAGTTCGGCTTTTACCTTGGAGCGGGTGCTATTGTCTACCTTGTTGTTGAATTCGTCTAACAACCGTTCTTCCAGGTTATAGGATTTGATTTCCTGTATTTGATCTATCTTCTCCTGTAAATCGTCGAACACCTTGCGACTGCTTTCCACGAGTGCGTCCACAGCTTTGCGTTGTTTCTTTTTAGAAAGGAAGAAGGTCAGTAACGAGACAGGCACGACCCATAGTGCCGCCAATCCGAGCTGCCAATTGTAGGCGAGTATCATAATGGAAATGATAATCGTGGAAATGACTGTGGAGTAGATCTGCGGTACGGAATGAGAGAATATACTCTCGTAAAGATTCAGGTCGTTCATCATAGTCGCAGAAAGATCGGATACATCGCGCTTGCCGAAATAAGAGAGTGGTAGCTTCTTCAGACGGTTGGCTATATCGATGCGAGAGTTGGCACTCTCGTTATAAACATTGTCGTAAAGGCGTACATAATCCCACCTCGCCACGAAAAACATTACCAACAACATCGCTACGATGATGACGATATAGTTCGTGAGTGTCAGCTCTGCCGGTGCAGGAACACCCTCCAGACCGCCCAGGTATTGGAATAGAAACATAAATCCGATGATGGGCGGAAACATTTTGGTCAGATTCAGGATGGTATGCGAGAATATGGATTTTTTCAGGTTCTTCGCTCCCTGATCCGACATAGCGTATTTTTTCTTCAAGAAATTATTCATTTTGACCTCCTATTTTCCAGTTGGCGGATTTCTGATATTCGTCCCACAGTTTTTTGTAGGCACCGCCTTGGGTTAATAATTCATTGTGTGTACCGCTTTCCACTATTTTGCCATTTTCCATCACAAGGATTCTGTCGGCATTAACCACAGTGGAGAGCCTATGAGCAATCATTAATGTGGTTTTGTCTTTCGACAGCTCTTTGAATGAAGCCTGAATGATATGCTCATTTTCGGGGTCGGCAAAGGCGGTCGCCTCATCGAGGATGACGAAGTCGGCGTCCTTCAGGAAAGCCCTTGCAATAGAAAGTCGCTGGGCTTCACCCCCTGAGAAATAGGTTCCCTTGGTTCCGTAAATCGTATCCAAACCCTTTTCCAAGTTATCAACAATCTCTTTAGCTCCGGCTCTGACGAGAGCTTGCTCTATCTCCTCATTACCGGCGTTGGGATTCCCCAGCAACAGGTTCTCGCGCAGGCTCATCTTGAAGAGCTTGGATCTTTGGAACACAAAAGCAATCTTCTGCATCAGCGCCGATTTCCCGTATTCCCTGATGTTGGTACCTCCGATGAAAATTTCGCCCTCATCTGCATCGTAGAAGCGAGCAGCCAGACGTGCTACGGTGGTTTTCCCTCCTCCCGAAGCACCGACCAAGGCAACTGTTTCTCCTTTGTTTACCTTGAACGATACGTTGTCCAGCACTTTTTCTTTTCCGTATGAAAAAGAGACGTTCCTGAACTCCAACCCCTCTCCAATCGCTGTTTTTGCACCATAAGTGAGATCATCGTAATCCAAAGCTGCGTCGATTTT
This sequence comes from Porphyromonas levii, assembly GCF_018206105.1. NCBI lineage: Bacteria > Pseudomonadati > Bacteroidota > Bacteroidia > Bacteroidales > Porphyromonadaceae > Porphyromonas > Porphyromonas levii. The sequence goes on along the minus strand of NZ_JADRGN010000029.1, from coordinate 16,172 downwards.
GTCCAATGCCAACTCAGCGAAGTAGGTGAAGTTTCGAATAGCCGCACTTCGATACATAAAAATGCCGAAGACGGGGCCTATCAACAGATAGATAACGGAATTGCCCAGCACCTGCCGCACATCGCCACCGGAAGTAATCATCATAATGGCAATGGGAACCAAGAAGAATGCCGTAGAGCTTGAGATAGCCTCGTACAGCGACATTTTGTTTTTGAAGCCCATACTCCACCGCACCACGAAATCTTTCATCCTTACAATGAGCGAATAGAAGCGATCAAAGCTCTCCACGCTCTGGGCAAAGGTCTTCACTACCGGTATGCCGCGCACGTACTCTACCGATTCGGCGGAAAGGTTGGCAAGCCCTTCGTAGTATTCTTCCCGCATCTTAATACCCTTTTTGGTAGTCATAGTAGCCATAACCAATAGGCTTATGACCATCGGAATCAGGCTAGCCAACCCTAACCGCCAGTCGAAAAGGAAGAAGAAGATCAATAGCACTATGGGCGAAACAATCGTCATTGCAAGATCCGGTAGCTGATGCGCCAGCATACTGTGGGTCTCTCCGGCACCATCGACGATAGTCTTGCGCAGGTTACCGCTTTCGCGGTTGGCAAAAAAGCCCAACGGTTTCGCCATCATCTTCTTCACGCTAAGTTTGATGATGTTCGCCTCCACCTCGAAAGCGAAGAGGTGAGATACCATTAGCGCAAAGAAATAGAGCAACATCCCTGCTGCGGCAAAACTCGCCGCCAGAATTGCATAATGCCGTATGGAAACTGCATCGACATTGTTACTCAAGATAATCCCGCTGACAATCTTATGGATATAGACCATAGGCATCAGCACCAAAATACCCGAAAGGGCCGAAAACACCATCGCCAGTGAAAGCATATAGCCTTTTCTGCCTGCGTATGGCAGCAGCCGCTTCAGAACGGGCGTTTTCTTCTGTTTTTGTGTACTATTCATTTTCAATTCAATTATGTTTGTTTATTCTACCTGAGTTTTGTCTGTATTTGTCTCTTTTCCGAACAGGCGGAATTTCTTAAACAGTATAGGCGTCACACAGAGATCGGCAAGAAGAGCCGATGCAATACCCGCTACGGAGAGTATTCCCATATGTATAAAGGAAAGGCTCTCAGAGGTGGTATAGATGGCGAAGTTGGCGCAGATCACCACACTCGTCAGCACGATAGGTGTCCCGATGGTGCGGAACGAGCGGAGAATGGCACCCCGATAATTGCCTTGGCGGTCGAATTCCAAATGACCGTGGTTGATGAAGTGAATGGTGTCGTCCACCGCCAAACCGAGAATCATCGGCATAATAGTGGCGGTCATCATATCCAACGGATAACCCAACCATCCCATCAGCCCTCCTACCACCAAAGCGGGGGTAACGTTGGGTATCAGACCGATAAGCCCGATACGTACACTACCAAAGACAAGCATCATCAAGATACCGATGATAAGGAGGGAGATAGCGAATGAAACCATCTGCCCACGGGCTATATACTGCATCATAACCGTGAATTGAGGCATACTACCCACAGTAGTAACTGTAGCTTGAGGGAAGAGTTTGTTGGCGTAAGCAACAATGTCTTGTAGCTCCCGCTCTGTCTTCCCTGAATCGTATGAATTCATCTCGACCATCAAGCGAAGACGTCGGTAATCGTAATCGATCCAATACTCTGCTTCGCTGCCTCCCGCATTTTCATAAAGAAGTAACAACTGTGCCACCTCTTCTGGGTTGTGAGGGATGGTATAATAAGAGGCATCCCCATCGTGCAGGGTTTGGTTCAGGTCTTTGAGGATATTCAATACCGTGGTTGTGCGTTTGGTCGATTTATACCTGTCTGCGTGTTGTGCCAAAGAATCTAATCGAACAAGGGCTTCGGGCGATTTCGCCAATCCATCGTCAGGCAGTTCTATCATCACATCATAGGTGTAGATAGACCCTAGTTCGCTTTCGCCCACTTCCAAAAGGTTATTGACGTAGGCTATCTTTCGTCCCATAGTACGCTCTACATCGAAGGCGGTCTCTATCTTGGTGAATTGATAGATAAGGACAACCGTGATTAGTCCCGCAAGACATAGAATCAAGGTCCCGTGCTTAAGTACACTTTCACCTATCTTCTCCAGTTTCCGATCCAACCACCGCCCTCCTGTTTCCTGCACCTTGGGATGTGGCTTTCCGTCCTTACCAAAACTAAGGAGCACAGGCATCAATGTGATGGCAATAAAGAACGCCAGCATCACACACGAAGCGGTCGCTATACCAACAAAACGCATAGGTTGCATCGGTATGGCGAGGAAAGAAAGCAAGGCAGCAAAGGTGGTGAGTGCACTAAACAGCACCGGCCACCCCATTTCTTTGACGGTTTCTTCTACTGCTTGTTTTCTCTTCCCGTGTATGAGGAATTGGCGTTTGAAGTAAGAATACACGTGGATGTTGTATGCAATGGAAACAGCAAATGCCAGCAGCATTGGAATCATCATCATACCACTGTCTATCGTCATTCCGACATATCCCAATATACCATACACGATAACAATGGAGCCTACGGCTGTGACAAGCGGCACAACTACTCCCCTAAAGGAGCGCGTTACGAGTAGCAGGATAAGTATGGAGACAAGGGCTGCGATGCCCAATACGCGAGGCATTTCCTTGTTTATCCATTTCATTTTCACAGCTGTTACATAGGGCAGTCCTGTTCCCTTGGGATGCAATGCCTTGTATTTATCTTTGGTGATGATGTGCTCCAGTTCATTACCTGTCAGTACTTCAGGAGAGATCGGTTTCTTCCCTTTATTCCACACCGAATCCTCCGGGAAAGCACGCAGTTTGAGTATGATCCACGAGAGTGTTCCGTCTTTGGAAACAAGCCGCTCTGCAACGTGAGGTTTCAGGTAAGCCTTGCGGCGTATCTCCTCCAGTTCCATCGGATCTGACGGGATTGTTTCGGGGACAATCTGTTCGATAGTCATACCCTCTTCACTGCCCATCATAAATTCGATGTCAGTGAGAGACGTGATTTTGTCGGCGTACGAAAGGCTGTCCACCATCTCGTTCGTTAGTTCACGGATCAGCTCCAAATTCTCTTTCGTAAACGAATTGTCGCATCGGGTCAGTACCGCCGCAAAGTTGTCATTGCCGAATATCTCCTTAAACTCTTCGGTCTTGACAAGCATTGGGTCATCTTCAAGGAAATAGTCTTCCCAAGCGGCACTCACCTTGAAGTATTTAAGTCCCATAACTCCAATCGCAAGGATGAGGATAAAACCTCCCAACACGACCCAGCGATTCCGCATCATCCATTTGCCTCGTAGGGCAAACCAATCGTTGATTCTTTCTATTTTCATATCATTTGTTATTTGTAAATCCTTTCATACAGTTAAAGACCAGAATTGATCGGTAGTTATGTGCCGTAACCTGATTGCCATAAAAGAGCTGCAATAGATCTATCGCTTCCTGTTTGCTTAGATGTGGCGGCACGAAAAGTCCCTTTCTATTCAGGATGTTGCGCACAATCCAATCAGCCGGTTTACGCTCGCCTTGGATATAGAAACTCCCGCAAAAGAAGCCGCCCGGTTTTAGTACCCGAAAGATTTCGGCTAGAGCTTTCTTCTTGTTGGGAAAGCAGTGTAATCCATTCATAGACAATACGCCATCAAAACTATTATCAGAATAAGGCAGATGTAGTACATCGCCTTGCCGAAGCGTCGTATTATGCAATTTCATCGCTTTTATACGATCTTGCGCAGTATTAAGCATCGCTTGGGAATAGTCTACACCCGTAACTGCGGCTTGTGGAATGCACCAATACTTTTCGGCAGTGAAAACCATCGTACCCACGGGGACATCCAATAAATGCCCAGTAAAATCAGGAGGTATCATTTGCAGTACCTCACGCGCAATGGCATTATCATCTACACGCCAAAGGCAGCGCATATAAAGCCGACTCCACCATTTGCGCCCGATAAGCACATCGTCATAACGGCGTGCAATGCGCTCGTATGCCTTATTCTGTTGTTTTTTCATTGTTATGACTCTTGAAAAACTATTTAGAGCAGTATATCAATGGTTCAAAAACGAACAAACGTTCACTTTGTTCAAAAACAAAGCGAGCCACCCCTATGGGCGGCTCGCCTTATAAAGTCTGTTCTCATAGAGAAAGATGCTATCATCCCTCCTATGAGTTCTTACTATGCAGACACTCCGTATCATTACTTTCGTGCTGTACATTAGCAGCATCATTATCTAGCACTTTGCTACAAGAGCTATAGCTCCTCCTCCTTTGCGCAACCCATGACTCTTCACACAGGAAAAGCCCATCGACCCCCTGCACTAGAGTCATACACTCGTCGTTAATAATGTTTATTATACCCATATTTCAAATGAATCAAGATTTAGTTATCTCTCTTTTCGATCTACATTCATGAGTTTCTCCCATCCTCCTGTGCTAAAGAGGATATACTCACTAATAAAACACTCTATCTCCTCCTGAGAGAGTTCTTCATGTAACACTACTTCTCTCATCATGCTGATCCACCAAGAGCAAGTGAAATGCATAAAAAAAGGGGAGATATTCGTACGTAACCCCGGATAGAGCTCTTTCATCCTTTCCAAATACTCCATTCCGATAGATGTGCTTTTCTCAATCCACTGTTCCCAAAAATATTTGAACCTAGAATCCTGTGTATCAAGAAACAACAACTTCAACTCTTTACGATAACGGATTATAATACCCATTACCTCCAGCATAGAATTACGATGGTATTCCTCGGAGGTAAAGATTTCTAGGGACAGACTTTCGTCACGATTATGATTGTCTAGCATTCCGTTCATCTCATCTATGAGTGGCTGCAATACAACTGCCAATAAATCATCCTTACAGGGATAATAATTGTAAATATTGCTCAGCCCAATACCAGAGAGCTTGGATATCTCACGCATCGATACAGCTTTATAACCTTTCCGAAGAAAGGCTTCTCGAGCTGTTTTCATCAATAAATGACGTCTATATTCCTTTGTTGTCTGCATGGGATAAATGAATATTCTACCTTTTCATAGGCAAAGGTCGTTACCTTTTTGGAGAAAAGCAATACCCAATAATAATGATATTGGGCGAATAAAATGGAAATAATATCCCTACAAAAGAGTACTCCTTGTAGGATCTAGAATAATAGAATAGGCGTGGACATCTATTGAGTAGCTTAAGAATATGATGTGTAGAGGTTCATCGCCACCAGCACCTCGGTATAGAACTTAATAATTCTTCATAGTAAAGCAATTGCCGTCTCTGTCTCTTTGCGGTGGATTATATACTGAGCAAAGAAAGTCTCTCTCCCGCGAGGGACTTTGTGGGAATTAGCTATTAATAAGCTCCACTATACAAGTAAAATAGGTGGCTACACAGAGTATAGTATAGCCACCTATGTATTAAATACTTACCTCTATACCCTAGAGGTATCCGAACGTTCGTCAGACGCTGAAGCCACTATCGGGAGCACTATCCATAAGAGGATCTGCTCCCTGAGGTGTAGAAGTTCCCACCTGGTTCATCTTGCTTGTAAAGCGGCCTGTATTATTAGATTGTGCCAAACCCTGAGCGCTAGCGAACTTGATGATGCTGCTTTGGAACCTTAGTAGGACGGTATCGACACGTCCATTACGATGCTTAGCTATGATAAATTCTCCCATATCCTTCATGCTCCTACCATCCTCATCCTCTAGAATGCCATAGTACTCAGGACGGTGAATAAAGCAAACCATGTCGGCATCTTGCTCTATCGCTCCCGACTCACGAAGGTCTGAGAGCTGTGGGCGCTTCCCCTCCTTTGGACGGTTCTCTACACCACGATTGAGCTGCGAGAGTGCTATCACGGTAATGTTAAGCTCCTTTGCCAGTTGTTTGAGTGAGCGAGAAATGGTACTCACCTCCTGTTCACGATTCGCATTACTCTTGAGCCCACTCGCTGTCATCAGCTGCAAGTAGTCGATGATAATGACCTTCACATCGTATTGGCGAACGAGTCGCCGAGCTTTACTTCGGAGGTCGAATACCGATAGACCTGCGGTATCATCGATAAAAAGGGGCGCTTGCTCTAGTGTGCCGATACGCTGATCAAGTATCTGTAGCTGCTGAGGAGAGAGCGAGCCTCGCTTGATGTCATCATTGGGAATCTCAGTGTGGTTCACAATAAGACGGTTAATTAGCTGCTCTTTGCTCATCTCCAAACTGAATATAGCTACTGCAGCCTGATGCTCCACTGCCATATTACGAGCCATGGAGAGCACAAAGGCGGTCTTGCCCATAGCCGGACGCGCAGCAATAATCACAAGATCAGTAGGGTGCCAACCGAAAGTGATTTCATCTATCTCAGGGAATCCGGAGCGCACGCCATGATTGGTAACCTCGCCATTGACAATATCCTGCATCTTCTGCACTGCCGTAGGGACAAGATCCCCCACAGCTTGTACTTCGTTGCCATCCCTACCTTGGGTAATCTCGAAGAGCCTTTGCTCGGCATCTTGCATCGTATCTGTCACCAGAATAGTAGGATCGAACGAATTGGAGATGACCTCATTACCGAAAGAGATAAGGTCGCGCTGCAATTTCTTATCGAAAAGTAGGCGAGCATGGTACTCGAGGTGCGCTGTACTATTGACTAGGGTACTTAGCTGGGAAATATAGACGAGCCCATTGGTAGCTGTGAGCTTGTCATTAAGCCTCAGCTGCTCAATAACCATCTGAGCATCGATTGGCTTCTCCTCTAGTGCTAGCTGCCTGATTGCCTCGAAGATATACCTATGCTTGGTATCGTAGAAACAATCGGGCGTAAGAATTTCTCCCACTATAGGGAAGGCGTCACGCTCTAGAATCAAGGCGCCTAGCACCAGTTGTTCCACCTCTATATTATTAGGTGGGACGCCCTTACCAAGTTCTTTTGCTACCGTCCTAGACTCTAGCATTCTACCACGCTCCACCTCGTCAGGATAAGCGTATGCCGTCGTAAATTTCTCTACACTCATAATCCCCCTTAGTCTAGCTTGAGCACTGCAAGGAATGCCTTTTGTGGCACCTCTACATTACCCACTTGCTTCATGCGCTTCTTTCCTTCCTTCTGCTTTTCCAATAGCTTACGCTTACGAGAGATATCACCTCCGTAGCACTTCGCTGTTACATCCTTTCGGACTGCCTTAATGGTCTCTCTTGCAATAATCTTGGCACCAATCGCCGCTTGGACTGCGATATCGAACTGCTGCCTTGGGATGAGCTCCTTTAGCTTCTCGCACATGCGCCTACCCATGTACTGAGCATTATCGATGTGGGTTAGGATAGAGAGGGCATCCACCGACTCTCCATTGAGGAGGATATCCACCTTCACTAGTTTGGAGCGCTGGAAATTGCTCACATGGTAGTCGAAGGAAGCATAACCCCTAGATACACTTTTCAACTTATCGTAGAAGTCAATCACGATCTCCCCTAGGGGCAGATCGTAAATAAGCTCGATACGATTACCAAAGAGGTAATCTTGCTTTACGAGTGTACCTCTCTTGCCAAGGCAGAGGGTCATGATAGGCCCTATATAATCGGTGGTGGTAATAATCGAAGCCCGAATCATTGGCTCCTCGATATAATCAATACTGGCTATGTCGGGCAGACCAGAAGGATTGTGTACCTCTATCGTATTGCCCTTTTTATCATATACCATGTAGGAAACATTGGGCACAGTGGTAATCACGCTCATGTTGTACTCCCGCTCTAGTCGCTCCTGCACAATCTCCATGTGCAGAAGACCAAGGAAGCCACAACGGAATCCAAACCCAAGAGCCGCTGAGCTCTCAGGCGTAAAGGTAAGAGAGGCATCATTGAGCTGTAGCTTCTCTAAGGAAGTGCGGAGGTTTTCAAATTCATCTGTCTCGATAGGATACACACCTGCGAATACCATTGGCTTGACCTCTTCAAAGCCAGCAATACCCTCCTTCGCACCACCTTGCACATGAGTAATCGTATCCCCCACTTTCACCTCACGGGAGGTCTTGATGCCTGAAATAATGTAGCCTACATCGCCAGTACGCACTTCCTTACGTGGCTCCATATCTAGGCGTAGAATACCTACCTCATCGGCATCGTACTCTTTGCCTGTGGCGATAAACTTCACATGGTCTCCACTCTTGAGCACACCATTCACAACCTTGTAATAGGCTATGATACCACGGAAAGGATTGAATACGGAGTCGAAGATAAGACACTGTAAAGGCGCCTCTGGATCTCCCTCTGGTGAAGCAATGCGCTCTATGATAGCCTCAAGTATCTGCTCCACACCTTCGCCAGTCTTTCCGCTAGCACGGATAAGCTCCTCCTCTTTGCACCCGAGTAGTTTCACCAACTCATCGCCTACTTCATCGGGCAGCGCACTAGGGAGGTCTACTTTATTCAGGATTGGGATGATAGTAAGGTCGTGCTCCAGAGCCATGTAAAGGTTAGAAATGGTCTGTGCCTGTACGCCTTGCGCTGCATCTACAATCAATAACGCGCCCTCACATGCTGCGATAGAGCGTGATACCTCATACGAAAAGTCTACGTGCCCAGGAGTATCAATCAAGTTGAGCGTATACGCTTCCCCTTTGTAGGTATAGTCCATCTGGATAGCGTGGCTCTTGATAGTGATGCCACGCTCTCGCTCTAGATCCATATTATCTAGTAACTGATCCTGGGCATCCTTCTCTGCTACCGTCTTGGTATACTCTAACAAGCGGTCTGCGAGCGTACTCTTGCCGTGATCGATATGTGCAATGATACAGAAATTGCGAATATGCTTCATTTATCTTTCCTAATGTAATTTCCTATGGTGCAAAGATACCCAAAATAGAGTAATAGAAGAGGAGGCATACCGATGGCTCTCTCATTAGAGAAACCATCGGTATACCTCCTTTATCTTACCACAAGGTGCTCTCCGACTTGTGTAACCCGATAGTCCTGAAGGGGGTAATGCCCTTCACCAGATACGGGATGAGCCAAACCTAGTGAGAGGTCATAGACCGTATGGCACCTAGGACACTCAGCTGCAAGTAACCGACTACCATCTTGTACCATCTCCACGCCGATAACTGTAGGCCAACAGTGAGGACAAGCTAGGTCGAAAGCACAATACCTCCCTCCGGCTTCATGAGCTACCACAATGCCTCTATGCCCCAAATATTGACCCTCTAGGGTAGCACGCTCAAATAGCATATAAGATAGCGGCTCCCGCAACCCTCTCCCCTCGTGATCCAAGCTCACTTCCAATTGCACTCCTAAACGAGGTAGAGGATGTTGCCCCTCTATCTCTATCCCCTCTCTAGCACAAGAGGTGAGTAGGAGGAGTACTACGAAAGCCGATAGCCCTCTCACTTCTCCAGAGATGTGCCCTTGACAAGTCTATCGAAATCTATCTGCTCCAATAGCTTTGCCACCTTATCTAGAGCTGGCTCTACCTTACCTTTCACCATTCCAGAAAGGAAAGAAGGCATACTTACCTCTACTGATATCTGACCAAGGGTATGTACTTCCTCGTGCTTAGCAAGGCTAAAGACAAGAGCAACAGGCACAGGAGACTTCACCGTCTCATACTTCACCCTATTAGGGGCGACTACCTCACTGCGCTTCAGTACCACATTGCCCGCCATAGGGAGGGTAAGATGAATCTCTTCGCCTACTAACTCCACCTTTACGTCATTGCCTAGTTTATCTCCATACTTCTCCAGAAGAGGCTTTAGGTGAGATGGGCTTTCCACCAATCCAAAGACCGTATTTATATCTTTCTTAAGCTCTATAGGGCGACTCGAATATGTCTGCATATAACTTCTTCTATATTATTACTTATTGGCTATAGCCATTGTATCACTTCCCCCAGTTAGCTGGGTCTTTGCGCCACTCGCGGAGCATCTCAAGGTCGTCACCCGAGATATAACCGCTCTCTATAGCCTGCTCCACGACAGTATCATAGTTGCTGAGGGTGTAGAGCTGCACGCCAACTTCGGCAAATACCTCCTCGGACTTTGCAATACCATGGGTATAGATAGCCACCATACCGAGCACCTCACAGCCGTGTGCACGAAGTGCCTCTACAGCCTTCAGACTACTCCCTCCGGTACTAATCAAGTCCTCTACCACGACTACCTTATCTGCGGGACCGATACGCCCTTCTATAAGGTTCTCCATTCCATGATCCTTAGCTTTAGAGCGGATATAGCTAAAAGGTAGTCCCATAAGATCTGCCACCAAAGTCCCTTGGGCAATAGCTCCAGTAGCCACACCACTAATGGCTGTTACCCCTGGGAAGTGAGCCTTTATCGTCTCTGCGAGCGACTCCTTGATATAGGTACGTGCCTCTGCATCTGATAGGGTTACTCTATTGTCACAATATATTGGACTCTTCCACCCTGAAGCCCAAGTAAAAGGAGCCTTAGGGCTTAACTTCACAGCCTCAAGCCTCAACAGGTGCTCTGCCGTTTTCTTTGCTATCTCACTCATATATTATTCATCTATGTGTACAATTATACTTCTTTCAAAGATACCAAAATCTATCTAACTTCTCGGCAAAAAAGCGAGGGCTAGTATGGAAGTTCCACACTAGCCCTCAATACAATTATCTTTACCTTAGTCGAAGATTACTCCTTTGTAAATGGAGCATCTAAGTTAAACTCGCTACGGAGCTTATACTTGTGGTACCTACGCTGAGCATCTTCCTTAGCCACGGCAAATAGCTCCTCTGCCTCCTGTGGATACTTCTTAGCAAGCGAGTTGTAACGCACCTCACCCATTAGGAAGTCATGGAACTTACTCCAGTCTGGCTGCTTAGAATCGAGAGAGAATGGGTTCTCGCCCTTCTCAATCAGTTCAGGATTATACCTCCAAAGGTGCCAGTAACCGCACTCTACAGCTAGCTCCTCTTCCTTCTGGCTCTTACCCATACCAGCCTTGAGACCGTGCTCAATACATGGAGCGTAAGCAATGACTACTGATGGTCCATCAAATGCCTCTGCCTCGCGGATGGCCTTGAGAGTCTGAGCCTGGTTAGATCCCATAGCTACCTGAGCAACATAGATATAACCATAGGTGGTCATCATCATACCAAGATCCTTCTTGCGGATACGCTTACCAGATGCTGCGAACTTAGCAATAGCACCAGTTGGGGTACTCTTTGAGCTCTGACCTCCGGTATTTGAGTAAACCTCGGTATCGAGTACCAAAATATTGATATTCTCACCGCTAGCGAGCACGTGATCTAGACCACCGAAGCCGATATCGTATGCCCAACCGTCACCACCGAGTATCCACTGTGAGCGCTTTACGAAGTAGTTAGAAAGAGCATCGAGAATACGCACATTCTTGTGGCTACTTGTGCGAAGTGCTGCAAGCACCTTGTCGCTTGTCTCACGGCTCTTATTGCTATCCTCATGGTTGTCATACCACTCGCGGAGTAGCTCTACATCGATAGGAGCCTCCTGCTTACCCTCAACCATCTCACCTACAATGCGCACGAGACGCTCGCGGAGCTTACCTGCGGCAAGGTGCATACCAAGACCGAACTCGGCATTGTCCTCGAATAGAGAGTTAGCCCAAGCTGGACCCTGACCAAGAGCATTGGTGGTGTATGGCGTACTTGGTGATGAAGCTGAGTAGATAGAAGAACAACCAGTAGCATTAGCAACCATCTGGCGGCTACCGAAGAGCTGAGTGAGGAGCTTAACATAAGGAGTCTCACCACAACCAGCACAAGAACCGCTGAACTCAAATAGAGGTCTTGCGAACTGAGAGTTCTTTACATTGGCAGCGACATCAACAAGATGTGCTTTATTAGTTACCTTCTCATAAGAGTAATCCCATAGTGGCTGTAGGTGCAGCTGGCTTGAGATAGGCTTCATAGTAAGTGCCTTCTCACCCTTCTTACCTGGGCAGACATCAGCACAGTTACCACAACCCATACAGTCGAGCACATCTACCTGGATGCGGAACTGCAGACCCTCGAATGACTTACCGATTGGCTTGAGTGTATCATAGCCCTCTGGTGCGTTCTTAACCTCCTCCTCATCGAGTAGGAATGGACGGATAGTAGCGTGAGGACATACAAATGCGCACTGGTTACACTGGATACAGTTCTCGATATTCCACTCAGGAACCATTGCGGCTACACCACGCTTCTCAGAGTTGGAGGTACCATTTTCCCAAGTACCATCTTCACGACCTACGAAGGCAGACACTGGCAGCCCATAGCCCTCACGAGCATTGATAACACGGACAATATCCTTTACAAAAGGCGTATCATTTGGATGCTCCACAACCTCGTCGTCTGGGAGGTTAGCCCACTCAGCCTTTACTGGAACCTTTACGAGCAATTCACCACCCTTATCTACAGCTTGGTTGTTCTTGCTGACTACTGCATCGCCCTTATGTCCGTAGCTCTTCATGATGAACTTCTTCATCTGCTCTACAGCTAGTTCGTAAGGGATAACGCCAGTAATCTTGAAGAATGCAGACTGGAGAATCGTATTGGTGCGGTTACCTAGACCAATCTCCTGAGCTATTTTAGTAGCGTTAATCATGTAGAAGTTGATATCATTCTGTGCGAAGTATCTCTTCATCTTATTAGGCAGATGCTTCTCTACCTCGTCGATATCCCAGATACTATTGAGCAAGAATGTACCGCCCTTTCTTAGCCCCTTAGTAAGATCGTACATACGTAGATATGCAGGTACGTGGCAAGCTAGGAAGTGTGGCTGGTTTACATAGTGCGTGCTACGGATACGCTTATCACCGAAGCGAAGGTGGCTACAAGTAAATCCACCTGACTTCTTAGAGTCGTACTGGAAGTAAGCCTGTACCCACTTGTCCGTATTCTCACCGATAATCTTGATAGAGTTCTTATTAGCACCTACGGTACCATCGCTACCTAGACCATAGAACATACACTCATAGGCACCGTTATCGATCTGTGGATCCTCTACTACAGGAAGAGAAGTGAAGGTAACATCATCTACAATACCAATGGTGAAGTTATTCTTTGGCTCTGGGAGCTCAAGGTTGTTGAATACTGCGACAATCTGACCAGGAGTAGTATCCTTGCTAGATAGACCGTAACGACCACCCACTACGACTGGTGCATTCTCAGTGCCATAGAGCGCGCTCTTTACATCATTATATAGAGGCTCGCCCACTGCGCCCTGCTCCTTAGTACGATCGAGGACTGCAATCCTCTTCACGGTCTTAGGAAGTGCGCCTAGGAAGTGCTTTACAGAGAATGGACGGAATAGGTGAACCGTCATCATACCAACCTTCTTCTTACCCTGAGCATTGACATAGTCTACCACGTCCTTACCCATCTTGGTTACAGAGCCCATAGCAATGATTACATTCTCTGCATCCTCCGCACCATAATAGTCAAATAGGTGGTGCTGACGTCCAGTAATCTTTGCAATCTCGTCCATGTAGTGCTGTACTACATCTGGCACGCTGGTATAGAAGCTATTGCTAGCCTCACGAGCTTGGAAGAATACATCATCGTTCTGTGCTGTACCCCTAGTAGCAGGGCTATCTGGAGCGAGTGCACGCTTACGGAATGCGTATAGAGCCTCCTGATCTACGAGTGGACGGAGGTCTTCCATCTGCATCTCCTCAATCTTCTGTATCTCGTGAGAGGTACGGAAACCGTCGAAGAAGTGAATAAATGGCACCCTTGTCTTGAGAGCTGTAAGGTGAGCTACAGCAGCAAGATCCATCACCTCCTGTACAGAAGCAGTAGATAGCTGAGCGAAACCAAGCCCACGAGCACTCATCACATCCTGATGGTCACCGAGGATTGATAGCGCATGAGAAGCTACAGTACGTGCTGCCACGTGGAATACTCCTGGGAGGAGCTCACCAGCAATCTTGTACATATTAGGTAGCATCAGTAGCAGACCCTGTGATGCGGTGAACGTAGTAGTCAGCGCACCTGCCTGTAGTGCACCATGCACAGCACCAGCAGCACCAGCCTCGCTCTGCATCTCCTCCACCTTCACTGTCTCGCCAAAGATATTGAGCCTACCCTCAGCGCTCCACTGGTCGATATACTCCGCCATGGTGGTTGATGGAGTGATAGGATAGATCGAAGCCACCTCGCTAAACATATATGCGATATGTGCAGCGGCCTGATTACCATCACACGAAACAAATTTCTTTTCTCTTGCCATTTTAATTACAAACCAAAAATATGATTATATATTATATGTGTATTGTCTTAGTACAAAAAACCGAAAAGCCAGATCGGTATATCCAACCCCTCTCCCAGATATTTTCCACAGAGCGCATGGATAACATCGGGACGGCTGCTCCTGCGGCGATCTCCTTTGTTGAAGCACCGCACAGGATACTTCCCGTCTACCAAAAAGTCTACACCATTCTCCTCCGATAGCTCTACGTGCAGACCAGCATCCTGCACACTCTGTAGAAAGAAAGTCTTTGCCCTTAAGGCGAAGTCCATATCTCCCTCTTTCATCACCGTGAGGATATTGGTATCATTGAGATACACCCTATCAGGCTTGCGTGGGTACTCCCCTCCATCCTTATAAATAAGGCGCACCATACGGGCGTCCGATAGGTACTTCAGATAGTTCATTACCGTAGCACGGCTAGTGTCTATCTCGCTACTGAGGGATGAAACATTGGTGATACCATCCTTTTGTTGCCCTATTAGGTAGAGTAGCTTCCTCAGTTTAGGCAAATAAGTAGGTGCAATCTGTCGGATGTACACAAGGTCTACCTCCAGCAGCATATTCATATTACGCACCAATCCTTCGCCAAAAAGCGACAAATCTCCCGTGGGCGGATAATAGCCATTCCGCATATAGCGAGCAAAGTCATCCATGGGTATCACCTCCTTGGAGATATCATGGGCAATCTGCTCATGGTGATGCACCAATTCCTCCATCGTCACCGCAGGGAAATCTAGGCTATGGTGGTAATTGAGGTATTGCCTAAATGAAAAGCCATACAAGTCACACACCACCACCTTTCCCTTAAGTTCAGGATAATCCTCCTCCAAAGTCATCATACTAGAAGCCGTGAAGACGATTCGGAGCTCAGGGAAATCCCTATGACACTTTGCCAACTCTATATCCCAACCAGGATACTTGAAAATTTGATCCAGTAGCAATACCCGACCTCCGCTATCCCTATACTCTTGTGCGAAATGGTAGATAGAGTGATTGGAAAAATAAAAGTGATTGAGATTGACATACAGAGCTGCCTTAGGCTCATGCTCACTAAGAATCTTGCCCAACTGCACAAGCTGATAAGTCTTACCAATACCACGAGTGCCTCTAAGACAAACAAGCGAAGCATTACCACTCTTCTCAGCGCACAATATACTGCGAGTGGAGTCCAAAGCGAGACCGAAAAACTTCTCTTCGGCACGCTCCTTGTCCCCTACTGGTAGGCACATATCGCTTCTCAGAATGCTACTCATAATGGCTAACTATCAATGATGCCACAAAGGTACACTTAATTTCGGAAAATGCCAACTCTACATTGCAGAAAAAGGTATTTAATTACCATATCCACCATAAGTTACTACGATATCCTCCCCCTCTTCTACCCATTTATAGGTAACTATACCTATAAAAAAATTAAGAACGCCACCCCGCTACCACGATGATACCTCTAACACAAACCAGCAATGCACCTCGCACAATCGCCCTCCCTATCACGCATGACCATTTAATATATACTAATTAGTGCATTTAATATATATTAATTAACCCATTTAGTATATATTAAATTGGATGATTAGTATATATTAAATGGTCATGCATTAGCATAGATCAGCTAAGTGGCTCTACTAAAAGGGTTTTATCGAATCTATTACAAAGACTCACTGCCAAGCCTTACCCCATGCTCTTTAGATTTAATTGACCTTATATCATGGCAGACCAACTAACGACTTGACCCTATGTCCGTGTGTTGCCCCTAGCCTATTGTTCTCTACTCCCCCTATTCCCTTGGAAACACGTGCGCTAAGTGATTGAACTTATCAGGATAGCGACCATGAATCCCAAAGAGCTTTAATCCTAATAAGAGAATGTTGTACGAAGTGCCATTCTCGTCGATTTGCAAGCAAATCGGCTGAGACGTTGCACGGTGGTGAAATAC
>NZ_JADRGN010000028.1:0-31890 GCF_018206105.1 Porphyromonas levii | reverse complement strand
GTTAAGTAATATCGCAAAAAGTTCGCCGATTTACGCTATTATAGGCAACCCACCATATCAGCTGACCGTAGCAAAGAAAGACACAGATAATGGGCAGAAGCGAAGTTCAAATATATTTCAGCATTTTCAGTTGCTTGCAGATAAACTATCCCCACGCTACTCCTCGCTCATTTATCCTGCCGGGCGATGGATACATCGCTCGGGAAAGGGACTTGCGGATTTTGGTTACAATCAAATCAACGATAAGAGGCTCTCCCGTCTTTATTTCTTCCCCGACTCTACAGAAATATTCCAAGACGTAGGTATAGCAGATGGGCTTTCTATCGTATTTAAGGACAATGCTAAGAATCAAGGGGGCTTTGTCTATGCTTACAGCAAAGGAGGAAAAACCGTAGAAGTTACAATGCCGAACCCCGGAGATGTTTTGATGGCTCTTGACCCAATGGCAGAGCAAATCAGTCAAAAGATACAAGCCGTTGTTGGTAATCGTTTTGGTTATATCTCTAATACAGTTTTATCGCAAAAACTTTTCTCCATAGAGAGCGATTTTGTAGAGCAAAATCCGACTTTAGTTCGCCCTTATCAAGAAGGAATGATGCTTGGTGAAGATGAAATAAAGCTGTTTACGAATGACAAGGCAGGCAAAGCGGGACGAGCCAGTTGGTATGTAGCCCACCAGTCAGTAATTAAAACTGGCTTGGACTACTTACATCGGTGGAAAGTCGTGGTGTCGAGTGCCAATGCCGGCGGACAGAAGCGAAGCAACCAGATAGCAGTGCTTGACAATCGCTCAGCCTTTGGTCGTTCTCGCGTAGCCCTCAAAACATTTGAAACAGAGCAAGAGGCTAGAAACTTCTACGCTTACTGCCAAACTGATTTCATACGCTACGCATTCTTGCTAACCGATGAAGCCTTAACGTCCTTAGGAAAACTTGTACCCGATCTATTGGACTATACAGACGACAACGGAATAATAGACTACGCCCAAGATGTGAATGTCCAACTCTATCAACTATTTGGAATAGATGCGACAATGCAAGCCATCATCGAACAAACACTATCAGAACGTTAACAATAGGAGGCAAGCCATTATAAGGCTTGCCTCCTATTTTGATTACTCCATTGCTCGCACCTTTTCTTCAATAAAAGCGATTTCGCTTTCTTCCAATCCGTATTTTCGGTAGAGTTGTTGGTCTATTTCTGCAACAGATAATGTCCAATCAATGTCCGAGTCTGCCGTAAAGTCTTGCAGAGGAACAAGTCGCCAAGTGTCTTTGGGGTTGTCCTGCGTAGCCTTGAGGAGTCCCAACATAGTACGGGCAAACTTTGTCTTGACATATTTCAAGCAGGCCACAGCTTCCTCCCGAGTATCGAATGCTCCTATCGTCAGAAAGGTTTGGGTAACCCCGATAAGGGGTTCCCCGATAAGGGGAGTGCTTAGTACTTCGCCGATTGCCCCCGAGCCATTGCTCTTG
This sequence comes from Porphyromonas levii, assembly GCF_018206105.1. NCBI lineage: Bacteria > Pseudomonadati > Bacteroidota > Bacteroidia > Bacteroidales > Porphyromonadaceae > Porphyromonas > Porphyromonas levii. Next base: position 30,415 of record NZ_JADRGN010000028.1, on the reverse strand, counting down.
GGGACAATCACCTTGTACTTATCTAGATTCGGATGGGACTCAATATATCGTCTGTCTATCCAGCGACAACAACGATCTGTCTCTATTAAACCGAGTATCTTATATGCATTATCTATCGGATGCTGATTAAATAAAGGCAATTGTCTAAAAATGGCAGTCGTGAGACGTCGTTCTCTACCACCACTTCCTACAATATCTTTTGCTTGAGGATAATCCGCATAGACTACTTTTAGATCAAATTTGTTTTGTGGATATATGATGTCGCTTAATTGACCATCAGGATAAGGGACCTTAGCAGCTATGCCGGTCAATTCGGGATAGGCTGTGAATGTTCCGATTTTACCGAAATCTTGCTTTGTATCCCGATACATAACTGCTACACCACCTTTAATATCTACAGTCGGGAATACCTGCGTGCTATCTGCCCAATAGGTCACAACCTTGAAATGCTCATCATTAAGAATTTTAGAGTTCCACTCCTTTGGCGTTTTCCCTGCATCGAAGAGGTAGCGAGCAGGTGTTATAAGAGAAATCCGCTGAGCAAGCTGACTTGCGAGGTCTATGAACAAATGGTATACAGGTGCATCACTTGTGTTCTCTGAAGTCAGCTGATATGGTGGGTTGCCTATAATAGCGTCTATCTTCATATTTTCGTCATTATTTATCTTCCAGAAGTGTTTGCCCGATCGAAGCATATTCACCACACTATCGGGCTGTGTGGTAATGTTTTCTATCAAGTCGGGATAGTATTCGGCATGCACCACGGCATTGCGGAAACCTCGCAGGGTACGCATGGTGATGTAGCGTGCCATAGGGGTTTTGCAAACTACGAAGATGTTTTCTTCTAAAGTTCTATCCCATAGCATGAGAGCCGTGGTGCGATTGACCTCTCCATACTTCTCACGAGCCTCCTCTATCCTTGTGCGGTAGATGTTATAAGCGGCATAAAGCGGATAGAGACCACTCTTAGAGTTGATTTCCAAGATGACGCTCTGTGAGTGAAACACCTCGGCGGTGATACCTTTATATTCGATATAGCGAGGTGTGTCTAAGGCTGAGGTAAAGTCTTCGTTCATGAAGCAGTAGCCGCCCAGACTATCACCAAGGTGCATGTTTACCACGCGCCATGGCGTGAGTACTGTTTCCTTGTCGGGATTGCGGAAGGTGCCAAAGATGCTTGCCAGTCGGGCAATACGCTCCTCAATGGTAAACTTATCTGCCATGCGAGCCATCTCGCGAATGCGCTTGCCTGCCTCACGGAATATGTCGGGGTCGTAATAACGCTTGAAACGACGGAACACCTGCTTGGTTACGCCCCGGGGCATGAATTCTTCCCAAGACTGGTCGTCCACAAGGTTGGCAAAGTTGTCTATGGTCAACTCTTTGTCTTCGTCCACCATTTCGGCTCCATAGAGCATGAGGGGCATTCGGATAGAGATGCCACGGAGAATGGATATGGCTTCTCTACGCTGGTCGCCTTTAGCTTTAAGCTCGTCGAGTCGCTTTTTTTCCTCTGGCGTAAGGTCTTTCTTTTTCTTCTTTTCGAGTTGCTCTTTCTCTTCGTATTGCTCGTTGGTCAGCCCCTGTCGGTTAATATCGATGTTTCCCGACTTAGGCATAGCCTTCGTTTTGCCTATGATTCCTTTGAGGTTGTCAAACTCTTTGAGTTGTACATCCGTGAGTTGGAGTAGTTCATCGTTGTAGAGTGCGCCATTCTCAAAACCGTCCTGCACCACCTTTTCTATCTGCGCACGCTTAAGTTGTGCGAGCATGGTTCCCACTTTATATTGTTTCATCTGCCCACCATCGATGGCAATGATAGGACAGAAATTAAGGAAGTCGCCAAGAATTTTGCGGTCGCCCTCGGTTTGTTTTCCTGCTTTGTGCGATACTTTAGCAGCCTCGGCAAGCACACGGAGTGTGCGGTCGGGAGCGAAGTCGAAGGCATAGCAGTCGGTCTTCATACGCCCATTATGTGTGTAAGGAGTCTGCACACGGAAGATGGTCTGCATATATCCGGCAGCCGAGGTGCTGTATGATCCAGCCATCATGAATACCCCTGTCCAAGGCTTAACGCTTACTCCTGTGGTAAGTCGTCCACACGATAGAGTTATCGTATAAGATTCCTCAGGGTCTTTGCCAATGGCTTTATTGACAAGTTCGAGTGCATCACGGCTTTCTTCCTCGTCGTCGCCATCTCCTGCGACATTGACTACCTTGAATAGTCCAAATACTGGATGCTCGCTCAACTTCCGGCTGAGTGCTTTAGCTGCTTTGACCCCGGGTAGAATCCAAAGGGTATGACGGAAGATTTTTCGGAATCCATCATTGGTATAAGGATAGAGCGACTCCTTATTTTCTGTGGTAAGCATCGAGAGAAAGCGGTCTATATCTCGCTCATGTACAAAACCTCCGTCCTCTCGGGTGCGGAAAAACTCACGGAAGTTAAAGGCTTTTTCTTCGTCGCTATATTCGCTCATCAAGCGCCCGAGGTCGTATGTATAAATATGGATAGCAGGCAGGTCGGCGTATGGGTTGGTATCGCCAAGATGATTGATTTCCCAATCTATTTTGGCGTGTTGCTCCATGACGTAGTCCCAAGTGAAGACTTCTTCCTCTTTGTGGTCGTCCAACAGATTGAAAGGCGTCCCCGATAGGCTCAATGTCTTGGTCTTTTTACCGATAAGTTGCCCTAAAACGGCTTTTCCTAATTCTGTCTGTGTGCCTTCGTGTGCTTCATCGACAATCACCAAGTCCCAAGAGGCCGAAAAGACTTCGTTGTTCTTGTCAAACTTTCCGCCTACTTCCTTAGAGCCTCGCATATCTTGCATTGAGGCAAAATATACATATTTCTTTCCTTGCGCAGCAAGTCTCTGGAGGGAGGAAAAACTCTCGCCCTTATTGTGCGATCCATAGTGCCACTCCGGGCGATCGTAGAATGTTTTCCCGAAATCTTCAAACCAATTGGCATCTACCACCGGGCGATGAGTAACGATGATGGTGCGGACGGCTTCCATCTCCTTGGCTACACGCAGGGCACAGAGGGTTTTACCAAACCGGGGTTTGGCATTCCATAGCATCCGATTGCCTTTGCGAAACTGCTTGAGTGTGCGCTCCACAGCCACCTTTTGCTCCGGACGCAGAATGATGGGATTGTCATCGTGCGTTACTTCGCTTGCCCCTAAACTTTCTTTGCCTTCTTTGATGGCAGCAATAGCTCGTTTGACGGTTCCCAAATCGCAAGAATACCATTCGGTAGCTCCTGCAAATTCCTTACGTTTTACGCCCGAACGTTCTAAAACATGATGCACTTGCTTGTCGTTAAAAGAGCAAATGCGACCTCCTTGTATGTAAAGCGTGAGTTCGGTGTGCAGAAGTTCGTAACTGATACCTGCTGTCTTCGTATATTGGTCTATACGAGCCTTTGCTGCTTGGTTAAGCACTTCGCTATTGGGATCTGTCGAAGCCGAGCCAATATCATCGCCAAGAGTGGTTTCTCCTATCTTCAGGCTCCCTTCATGTTGCTTGTCTGCAATAGCAAAGACATAAATCAAACGAGGTTTGAGTGATGATTCAAAAGTTGCCATAGCTTGAGACTTTATGTTATTATTTTATTAAGTCAATGAAACGGATTTTGCGATGATTTTCTCCTGTCGCAGGGTCTTTACGCCCCCAATCTCGGATGAGGCAGTATGTCCCGTTATGTCCTTGATAGGTCTCATTCTGACATCCGTGACAAAAGACGGTTCGTTCCATTGCTTCAAAAAGAGTTTGTTCGATTACAACTTCATTATGTTTACAACTATTGGGAACAACTCCTTTGAGACCATCCATTTGAAATATATTCCAAGCAATTATATAAGCAATGTACTTGATCGAACGAGCTTGTGGTTGCTTTCCAAATTTTTCGACATAATATTCGATAAAGGTCATAAGCATAGCTTCGCGAGCGAGCAAAAGATTATCCCCTTGCCATTCATAGCCATAGATATTCTTGTATGCTTCTTGTGTCATCTTGAGCCATTCGTCTGTAGTGGAAGTGTTTTCCGATATAACTCGCAATTTGCGGTCGAGCATACCTATACGTTGTGATATGGGGATAAATGCTCCTGTGGTCGTATCGTATCGGCTTACAAGATATGGTGCTTCTCCACAAGTGATTTCCATACGGGTGGAGCGGACATAATCTTTCCACGTCTTGCCCTCTGGAAATGCAATAGGTTCGGTTCTCGTAGTCCATGTTTTAGTTTCGGGGTGTTCGTGGTTAAAAACGTCTTTACGCCCAAACCATGCTTCATCTATTAAGTTGTTTTGTGCGTTGCATACCCATGAAGGTGTAAAAACTTCTGCTTTGTCTTTGGTTCGGTTTATTTGTTCTTCCCGAGTTTTTAGCACTCGCGGCTGTATGATTGTTCCATTCTCTCCTGTGATGCAAGATATGGTAATGGGGGCACGGTAGCTATATTCCTCGCCAAGGTAGGCATAATCATTCGTAGCCCAAAAGATATTTTTCTGAGTCGTATGATCTCTAAGCAACTCGGTCAAGAGTTCCTCAGACTTTCTTAAAAGGTCATTTTCGCTAATATCTATATTTGCCTTCATATCACTACTCTGCGTTGTTTCTAAATTCAGAAATCCATTCTTTTACCTTTGATTGCGGCAGAGCTTTGTCGGGAAGATACAACTGATAGGCAGAGGCGTAGATATTGGCATTTTGGGGTAGAGTAAGTTCTACTAATGCATCACTTTTGTTCTCGCAGAGTAGAATACCGATTGTTGGGTTCTCGAAATCTTGTCTGACGTAGCGGTCATAATAGTTGACATACATCTGCATTTGTCCCAAATCCTGATGGGATAAGTTTCCTGTCTTTAGATCTATCAATACATAACATTGCAATAATCGGTTGTAAAAGACTAAGTCCACATAGAAATGTCTTTCTTCAAAGGTAAATCGTTTTTGCCTTGCTTCAAAAAGAAAACCTTTTCCTAACTCCAACAAAAATTGTTGCATACGTCCAATTATGGCATTCTCAAACTTTGATTCAGAGTATAGGGTATCGGGCTTTAAACCTAAAAACTCCAGCGTAATTGGATCCTTTATGATGTCGAATGGTTTCTCTACTACTTGTCCCTTTTGGGCAAGACGCATCACTCCCTCCTTGTCTCGGCTGAGAGCCAGTCTTTCGTAAAGACTACTTCCTATTTGCCTGGACAATTGGCGTTTAGACCACTGCTGTTGCGAGCTTTCTATTTCGTTAAACTTGCGAGCATCGGGGTTTTCAACACGCATCAAGAGCAAGTAGTGCGACCAGGACAATGTAAACTTTGGAGTAAAATCATCAATATGACAGCCAGTGGTTGTCAAATTACTATATACCACAAAGAATTGGCGCATTTGGCGCAAATTAGAGTAACTCCATCCGTTACCAAATTTTTCGGTAAGCTTAGCGGCAAGCGATAGGAGAACTTGCTTGCCATACTGAGCCCTGGTCTCACCACGTTGTTCTTCTTCTACAATATATTGTCCAATACGGAACTTTGTATATACCTCTGCTAAATTTATTGATGCAACAATATGAGCGCGACTCTCTTCTATAAGCCGCGCGACTTTGTGGTAAAGGTCTTCCGTATTTTCGATATTTGCAAAACTCATACTCACAAAGGTACTATAATTAATATTGTAACAATGAAAGATTGAGAGACTTATTTCTCTAAGAGAATGTTTTTCCTCATATTCAAGTATTTTTCATTGAGAAATAGCTACCTTTGCAACATAGAACAGCATGGTCTTTGAAGCATGCAGAATAAAGAAGGGGAAAGAAACTCGCTCGTTTCCAACTCGTAACCCATTTGCCCATTATTCTTTCTTATTGATTATCTGTTAGGTACAATTTTATTGTGTCTTTTCCTAGCGTTATCTGTCCACGCCCCCTATGGGATTATTCATCATGTCCTCCTTATTTTGTAGACCCTAATGTGCTTGTCGTGGCTCGCCTGAGCAAGCAAATTTATTCCTAGGAATAAATTTATTTTTCTGTACAGATAAATATATTTATCTCTAGGAATAAATTTCGCTGATATAGGGTCTCCGTTTCGGGTGCGACTATTAGGATGGAGTGGGGTATGTGCTATTATTTTAGTATCATTGCATATAGATAATGTATAAACACTATAAATTTGAGACGATTAGAGATGAGAAAAAAAGGATTGATAGGAAGGGCAATGACTATTGGTGTTATGCTTAAGGAGATGAAACCTAAGGACTTTTCTAAGTACACAGCGCACTTTAGTGAACTATCGTTTACCGAGAAGCTCCATAGGGTGGGTATGATGCTGGGCGAGACAGTGCTTCTTCCGCTCTTGCAGCTCTACTATATCTATCGAAGCCCTGAGGTTCCTCTAAAAGGGAAACTATATATCACGGGCGCATTGGGTTACTTTATCTTCCCGATGGACTTCCTGCCCGACTTCCTGCCCGCATTATTTGGGTTTAGTGACGATATCATTGTGATTGGTATTGTGATGAAGCAGGTGGAGCGGTATTTGACGCCTGAGATTGATGCGAAGGCTCGGCATGCGCTGACACGCTTCTGCAAATGAGACGCGCCTAAAGCGCAAACTAGTGGGTTGCTTTCGGCATTCTGGTTTGGTCGCGTACGCCAGTACGCTCCCTTCACCCTCGCCCACACATGCTCCTACAGATAGTACCACTTAGCTGCGAAAGCCCCCTTTAGGGGGTTTGGGGGCTTAGAGGTCGTATTGTCCATTCCCTATTTTGGGAATTTTAATGGCACACTATTCTTGAAGTGTGTACTTTTTTGGTACCTTTGTCGCGTGACAATTGACTTTGTGCGATTGCTCACTTCGGTTGATAGAGTAGTTTCTAAGATAAAAAAGACAGAAAGATGGAGCCTAATAAGAGGTCTGCAGTCATCACTGCTGTGGGGGGATATGTGCCAGAAGATGTATTGTCGAATGATGAGATAGCCCAGTATCTGGATACTAGTGATGAGTGGATTACCACTCGTGTGGGTATCAAGGAGAGAAGGGTGCTCAAGGTGCCAGGCGCTGGTTCGTCTTATCTTGGGATTCGTGCGGTCGAGGATATGTTGTCCCGACACAATATTAATAAGAGCGAGATTGATCTTGTGCTCTGCTCTTCCAATACGCCCGACTATCAATTCCCTACTACGGCTTCAATCATAGCTAGGGAGTGTGGTATTGATGGGGTGCCTTGTTTCGACTTCCAGGCAGCATGCCCTGGCTTCCTCTATGGGCTCCAGATAGCGAGAGGGTTTATAGAGAGTGGCGTCTATAAGAAGGTGCTTCTGATCTCTGCAGAGCGTATGTCTGCCATTACAGACCGCACCGATAGAGCTACCCTACCACTATTCGGCGATGGTGCCGGTTGTGCACTACTGGAGCCTACTGAGGATGGTATGGGTATTCAGGATGTGATTCTGAAGAACGACAACCATGGTCGTGATTACCTGATACTCCGTGCTGGCGGTTCGGCTAATCCTGCTACCGAGGAGACCGTGAAGGCACGTCAGCACTACGTATATCAGGATGGACAGAAGGTGTTTAAGTCGGCTGTAGTCCAGATGGGTGACTGTTCGGTAGAGCTGATGGAGAAGAATGGGTTGACCTTCGAGGACATCGACTGGGTCGTACCACACCAAGCCAATATGAGGATCATCGATGCCACTGCAAGGCGCATGGGCGTGAGCATGGACAAGGTAATGGTCAATATCGATAAGTATGGTAATACGAGTTCGGCTACCATCCCGCTCTGCCTGAGCGAATGGGAGAATCGACTCAAGAAAGGGGATAATCTTATCCTCACCGCCTTTGGCGCCGGCTTTACCTGGGGCTCCATCTGGCTGAAGTGGGGGTACGATAGTAAGTAATAGAGGTGTATGTATAGATCGGGATTCGTCAATCTTGTGGGCAACCCCAATGTGGGGAAGTCTACGCTAATGAATAAGCTGGTAGGGGATAAGATAAGTATTATCACCAATAAGGCGCAGACCACAAGGCATAGGATAATAGGTATTGTAAACCGCCCAGAGATTCAGATCGTCTATAGCGATACGCCTGGAGTGGTAGAACCCGCCTATAAGATGCAGGAGCAGATGCTTGGCTTCTCCAAGAGTGCGCTTGGGGATGCGGATATTCTGCTTTATGTGACCGATGTGGTGGAGGATCCCGATAAGCATGAGGCATTCTTGGCCGAGGTGCGCACCTTGGATATCCCTGTGATGGTGCTCATCAATAAGGCGGATCTCTCCGATGCCGAAGCACTGGAGCAGTTGGTAGCCACGTGGAAGACGTTGCTCCCCAACGCCCTTGAGGTGATACCCGTGGCGGCTTTGCACAATGCCGGTATTGCTTACGTGCAGCAGCGGGTGGAGGAGCTATTGCCAGAGTCACCTCCTTACTTCGAGGAGGATGCTTTTACGGATAGACCAGCGAGGTTCTTTGTCTCTGAGATTATCCGTGAGAAGATATTTCTCTATTACCAGAAGGAGGTGCCTTATGCTACCGAGGTGGTGGTGGAAAGCTTCAAGGAGGGTGACGACCTTATCCGCATCGGTGCTACTATCTTCGTAGAGCGTGAGGGACAAAAGGGGATATTGATAGGGAATAAGGGAGCTGCCATCAAGAAGCTTGGTATGATGGCGAGGCAGGATATAGAGCGCTTTTTTGATAAGAAGGTATTCCTTGAACTATTTGTGAAGGTCGAGAAAGACTGGAGAAGTAGTGAACGGATGCTGAGGAGTTTTGGATACAAGCAGGATTGAGAGATAGGAAATGGCAGTAAATAGTTTGGTGGCGATTGTGGGACAGCCCAATGTGGGGAAGTCTTCGCTCTTCAACCGTCTGACACGCTCGCGTACGGCGATAGTGACCGACGAGCCTGGGACTACCCGTGATAGACAGTACGGGCAGTCGGAGTGGAATGGTCGTACCTTCTCGGTAGTAGATACGGGAGGGTGGGTTGATAACAGTGACGATGTATTTGAGGATGAAATCAATAAGCAAGTCGAGATAGCGCTCGAGGAGTCCGACCTTATCCTATTCCTCGTAGACGTACAGGCTGGTCTGGGTGACCTAGATGAGTCGGTGGCGCAACTATTGAGACGCAATCGTAAGCCGGTGATTCTGGTCGCGAATAAGACGGACAACTTCAATATGGAGCCCTATGCAGCGGAGTTTTATAAGCTCGGTTTGGGCGATCCTATGCCTATCTCTGCCATCAATGGTAGCGGTACCGGCGAGATGCTGGATAAGCTGGTGGAGCTCCTGCCCGATAAGGGTGAGGAGGGTGATGAGGCGCTGGAGTATCCTCGTATTGCTGTAGTAGGCCGACCTAATGCCGGGAAGTCCTCGCTTATCAATGCCTTCCTAGGTGAGGATAGGCATATTGTCACTGACATAGCGGGTACCACCCGAGACTCTATCTATACCCACTACAATAAGTTTGGGCACGAGTTTAGCCTTGTAGATACTGCTGGTATCCGTAAGCGTGGTAAGGTGAATGAAGACCTTGAGTACTACTCAGTACTGAGGAGTATTCGCGCCATAGAGAATAGTGATATCTGTGTACTCATGCTCGATGCTACTAAGGGTATCGAGGGGCAAGACCTAAATATCTTTTCGATCATCCAGAAGAATAAGAAGGGCTTGATAGTGTGTGTCAATAAGTGGGATCTGATTGAGCACAAAGATCATAAGGTAATGGAAGGCTATATCGATGCCATCAAGGATAGGCTAGCACCCTTTACCGATTTCCCTATCCTCTTTATCTCCGCTACAGAGAAGCAACGCCTCCTGAAGGTGCTTGAGACAGCGCAGGAGATTTTTGATAATAGGAAGAAGCGTATCTCTACTGCCAAGCTCAATAGCGTATTGCTCCCAATCATCGAGAAGACGCCACCACCCGCCAATAAGGGTAAGTATATCAAGATTAAATATGTGACTATGCTGCCTAAGGTGCAGGTACCTAGCTTTGTATTTTTCTGCAATCTACCACAGTGGATAAAGGAACCCTACAAGCGCTTCTTGGAGAATCAGATAAGGGCGAACTGGGACTTCACCGGCACGCCAATCAATATATTTATCAGGGATAAGAACTAGTACATTGGCGTGGCAATTGATAAGACGAGACTGCGATTTATAGAGGTAGCTCGGCGTCTATTTGCCGAGCAGGGGTATCATGCTACTACTATGAATGCCATCGCAGTAGCGGCAGGCAAGGGCAGACGTACCCTATACAATTATTTCGGTACTAAGAGCGATGTATACCTTGCGGTCATCCAAGAGGAGCTTCAGACACTCTACGAAGAGCTAAAGGCATTTATCTCTCAGCCGATGAACGGTGTAGCAAAGCTCATGCTATTCATCGCTAAGCGCCAGAGGGCAGTCAATGAAGTGGTTCAGCGTAATGGCACCCTTCAGGCAGAGTTCTTCAATGATATCGCTACCGTAGAGCGCGCTCGTATGCGTTTCGATGTACTGGAGCGCCAATTGATTCAGAAGATTCTGATAGATGGCATCAACGATGGCTCCTTCAGGCGTGTAGACGTCAAGACTACCGCCATGCTCTTGCATGCCTGTCTGAAGGGCTTAGAGGTGCCATTCATACGAGGGCAGCTGGGGAAGAGCGAGCGATCGGTGATGCAGACCTACCGAGTGGTGCGTAGTTTACTAATGGAAGGAATACAAAAATAATAGACAATATGGAGAAGATACTAAGAGGAAAGGTGGCAATTGTCACTGGTGGTAGTAGGGGTATTGGTCGTGCTATTGCGCTAGAGCTAGCCAGTCAAGGCGCAGATATTGCCTTTACTGGTCGTTCGATCAATGATAATACCCGTAGCCTCGAGGAGGAGCTTGCTGCTCTAGGCGTAAAGGGCAAGGCTTATGCGACAGATGCTGCGAACTACTCTGCCGCAAAGGCATTTGTAGAGGAGGTAGTTGCTGAATTTGGGAAGGTAGATATCCTTGTCAATAACGCCGGTATCACTAAGGATACCTTACTCGTGCGTATGACCGAGGAGCAGTGGGACGATGTCCTTACCGTCAACCTCAAGAGCGCCTTCAACCTCACACAGGCTGTCGCTATGCCTATGATGAAGGCACGTGGTGGCTCTATCATCAATATCTCTTCGGTTGTCGGTGTGCAAGGCAATGCTGGTCAGGCTAATTATGCAGCCTCCAAGGCAGGTCTCTTAGGCTTCACCAAGTCTGTGGCAAAGGAGCTAGGCAGCCGCGGCATACGTGCCAACGCTGTGGCACCAGGCTTTATCAAGACAGATATGACCGGGGTGCTCGATGAGAAGATAGTGGCTGAGTGGAGCAAGTCTATCGCCCTCCGTCGTCCGGGCGAAGCCAAAGAGGTCGCTCAAGTAGTTGTTTTCCTCGCTTCCGATGCGGCATCCTATATCACGGGGCAGACCATCAACGTATGTGGCGGCATGGTTATGTAATACAGTAAACAGTAGTTCACTGTCAGGAGTCGGTAGTTGGTGCACCTCGCTGAGGGCGCTTGCCACCGACTTTTGACTACCGACTACCGAACAAAAATAGACCAATCACATGAAAGTACGCATGAAGCCCCAGTTCCTCAAGGATATCAAGGGGTATAACAAAGAGACATTCTTCAAAGACCTCACTGCCGGAATCATCGTAGGCGTAGTGGCGTTGCCACTGGCTATCGCCTTCGGTATCGCTAGTGGCGTATCCCCTACAGAGGGGTTGATTACCGCCATTGTTGGAGGTCTACTGGTATCACTCTTCGGAGGTTCTAAAGTGCAGATAGGAGGGCCTACTGGCGCCTTTATTGTCATTGTCTATGGTATTATCCAGAAGTTCGGGATCGATGGGCTTGCCCTGGCCACCATTATGGCGGGAATCATGCTCATGGCACTCGGACTATTCCGTCTGGGCTCTATGATTAAGTTTGTCCCATATCCCATTATCGTAGGTTTTACCGCAGGTATTGCCGTTACCATCTTCACTACACAGGTCAAAGACCTCTTCGGGCTGCAGGTCACCGAGCTACCAGGCGACTTCCTCGGTAAGTGGCAGGCGTACTTCCAAGCCTTTGGTACCACCTCATGGCTAGCGCTCCTTTTCGGAGTACTCACCGTGCTTATCATTGTCCTCGTCCCCAGAGTGAATAAAAATATACCCGCCTCGCTCCTCGCTCTTATCGTGCTCACGATAGCCAGCGTAGTGCTGGGCGCTATGGGCTTGACACGTCCTGAAAACATTGGCGACCGCTTCACCATCGAAGCGGGTCTCCCCAGTCTTGTATTCCCCGAGATAACCGTGGAGCGTCTGCAGCTCCTCTTCCCCTCGGCAGTCACTATCGCCATGCTCGGTGCTATTGAGAGTCTCCTCAGTGCCTCAGTAGCGGATGGTGTGATAGGCGCTCGGCACGACTCTAATCAGGAACTCGTGGGGCAGGGGATTGCCAACCTCGTGGTGCCTTTTGTGGGGGGTATACCGGTCACCGGTGCTATTGCCCGTACCATGACCAATATCAATAGCGGTGGCAAGACCCCCGTGGTAGGTATGATTCATGCCGTGGTACTCCTCCTGATTATGCTAGTGCTCTCGCCTCTCACTAGCCATATCCCAATGGCGGTCTTGGCAGGCGTGCTCGTGGTGGTCTCTTATAATATGAGTGGGTGGCGCTCCTTCGCCGCTATCTTCAGGGGACCAAAGGGCGATGCTATCGTGATGGTCATTACCTTCCTCCTCACTGTGCTTATCGACCTTACTGTAGCGATTGGTATCGGAATGATTGTGGCCATCCTGATTCTCCTAAGTCGCGTGCTCAAAGCATCGGAAATCAATCTCTTGGATAACCAGCGCCAACACCCCGAGGAGCCCAAGCTACACTTGCCCAAGTGCGTGGAGGTGTACGAAATAGACGGACCTTTCTTCTTCGGTATCGCCAATAGGTTCGACGAGACCATGCGCTCCATGAACGATAATCCCCGTGTGCGCATCATCCGCATGCGTCGCGTCCCTTTTGTGGATAGTACCGCGTTACACAACCTCAAGACTATGATAGAACTGCACCGCGAGAGTAATACTCAGGTCATTCTATCAGGCGTCCAAGATAATGTGCTAGAGGCCCTTCGCCTCTCTGGCGTGGTGAAGCTCCTAGGAGACGATAACATTACCCCACATATCGATCTCGCACAGAAGCGAGCCCTAGAGTTCGTGGCAGAGCACTACCCCCAGGATTATCAGAAGTGGATAGCGTATGAAGATAGGCAAGGTTGATCTAGGGCGGCGCCCCCTCTTCTTGGCGCCAATGGAGGATGTAACCGATGCATCGTTTCGGCTCATCGCTCGGGAGTTTGGCGCCAATGTAGTGGTCACCGAGTTCGTCAATGCCGATGCCATTATCCGCTCTATCCCTAGCACGCTTCGGAAGATGGTGGTGGCAGATCAGGAGCGCCCCGTAGCGATTCAGCTCTATGGGCGAGATGCCTACACGATGAGCGAGGCTGCCAAGGTGGCTGAGGCGGCTGCCCCAGAGTTTATAGATATCAACTTCGGTTGCCCTGTGAAGCGTGTGGCAGGTAAGGGCGCAGGGGCAGGACTTCTGCGAGATATCCCTCTGATGCTCGAGATTATTAGAGCGGTGGTAGGGGCGGTAGCGCTCCCCGTAACGGTCAAGACACGACTGGGATGGGATGCGGAGCATATCATCATAGAGGAACTAGCCGAGCAAATCCAGGATGCCGGTGCAGCAGCCCTTACTATCCATGGGCGGACACGTGCCCAGATGTACAAGGGGGAAGCCGATTGGTCGCCTATCGCTCGGGTGAAGCAAAACTCCAATATTACCATTCCTATCATCGGGAATGGCGATGTCATCACCGGAGCCCAAGCGCTCGAGCGTTTCGAACAGACCGGTGTCGATGCCGTTATGGTGGGAAGAGGCGCCATTGGTCAGCCTTGGATATTCGAAGAGATGAGGGCAGTTGTGGATGGTCTGTCTGCACCAGAGCATCCTGAGGAGTGGTATGTGGAGGTGCTCAAGCGGCTACTCCACGAGAGCATCCTAAAGTGCGAGAATGAGGTGAAAGGGATTCTACACTTCCGCCGTCATCTAGCGCTCACCCCAATATTCAAGGGAATACCCGACTTCAAGAACCACCGTATAGCTATGCTTCGTGCCGAAACGGAGGTGGAATTGCTCCGTCTCATGGACGAAGCCTTGGCGCTCAAGCTCGGGAGCCTTCTCTGACTCCGTTAGGGGAATTGCCCATTGTGCCCCAATGGCGAAAGCCCACTTTGCGTGCCTCATGGGCAGACTATCGCCTCCGCTTGTCGTATCTCGCAAAATCTTTGATGGCTCAAGCCTTTTCGTGAGACCCTATATCAGCGAAATTTATTCCTAGGAATAAATTTTGTTGCTCGCCTGAGTCGCAATGACGACTCAGGCGAGCGGTTTTCATTAAGGGGTAATTGAGGGGTGAGGAATCTATTTTATCCGTCATATCGGGTTAAACTGCATAAATATCCTAAATGGGTTTTGCTCTTCGGAAATAATTTGTATCTTGCGGTCGATTGAAGTGTTTTATCTGTGGAGATAAGCTGTTCAAAACCTTGATTGGCTTGATCTTTAGATAAAATTCTAGCAGTCATCAGCACACTTTATTCGCCTTTTCATAGGCGGGTTTGATACGTTATTTTTAAGTTTAAAAGGTAATGACAGGTAGAATTGTACTTGCTCTATGCACTTGCTTTGCGCTTGCTGGACTTACCAGTGCTCAAGTGCCGCCAAGGCAGACCAAGCAGACTACGAGTAAGAGTCCCAAAGTGGCGACGACAGCTCCACCCAAAGAGGGCGGTAGTATCACGGAGATGGCTAGTTTGCTAGCAGATAACAACGGCTTTCTGGACAAGAAGAAAATCTCGGACTACTCCAAGGCCATCAATAAGGAGATGGGGTACGACGTGATTAGCGAAGAGGACTTGGAGTTCCCCTCAGTAGATCTCTACGGTGTAGAGTCTTGGCATAGCGATGCCGTTAATCCTTTTATTGGAAGTATCAGAGCCGATGTGCCTGATTCGTTTGTTGTGGATCTCACACAGTTTGTTTATCCCCTAGACGAGCTCAAGCGCGTGACGAGTAAATTTGGTTACCGTCGTCGCTTTCGTAGGATGCATTACGGTATTGACATCTCGGTAAGGGTTGGCGATACGATAAGGGCTGCCTTCGATGGTAAGGTACGTATGGTGGATTACGATGGAAGAGGTTACGGCAGGTATGTAGTAGTACGCCACACCAATGGGCTTGAGACTCTCTATGCGCACAATTCCCGTATCCTCGCTAAGGAGGATCAAGTGGTGCGTGCCGGAGACCCTATTGCATTGGGCGGTAATACCGGTAGGAGTACAGGTCCTCACCTCCACTTCGAGTGCCGATACCTAGGACAGGCGCTCAATCCTGAGAAGTTGATCAACTTTTATACTGGCGTGCCACAGTCTAGCGAGTACTTAGTGCTAGCGAAGAACTACAATGGAGGCAATGGCAAGGCTAGGATTTCTCGCTCCAGCGGTAGCCGTGGCGATGGTGTGAAGATGCACCGTGTAAGGCGAGGTGATACCCTTGCAGAGATAGCCAAGAGGTATGGGACTACGGTCTCAAAGATATGCAAGCTGAACCGTATAAGTGCTAGGACAACTTTGAAGGTGGGGCGTAGCCTCCGAGTGGGCTAACGAGAGATGACGTGCCATAGTGCGTTCTATGGTTTCATAGAATAGATAAGATAGAGGGCGTGCCTATGTGTTTTGTTTCGCAGAACCATTAGCACGCCCTCTCTTTTTGTCCGATCTTACTAGGTGGTGCGAATAGATGAATGGCGCCTTGGTGTGCCTATTGGACTTTAGTTGGTATTTACTTTTTATAGCAAAATATTGGTAAATTTGTAGCTCTATCAGAGAGCATAGAATATACATATTACATAGAGTGGTGAGATGAAGAGAGTGACCTTTTTCCAAGCGAGTGACAAACAGGTGTTTGCTGTAAGGCATAGCCATCCTATAGAGGGCGCAGATGAGCAAGCTCTACAGTGGCTGTTCGGCGGCGCTGTGCAGGTGGATCCATCTAGTCTGGGTGGCAATTATGTAGGGCCAAGAGCCGAACTCATTACCCCTTGGAGTACTACGGCAGTGGAGATAACCCAGAATATGGGTGTGGCAGCACGCTTGGGGATAGACCGCATAGAGTTCTTCACCCCTGTGGAGAGCGATGCTAAGTTCGATAAGATGCTCCTAAGGCGGTACAACGGACTAGCCGCCAATATCTTTGATTCCGCTGTTAATGAGCCTGAGCATATCATCGAGGTGAAGGATATCCGTAGCTACAACGAGGCGGAGGGGCTTGCGCTGAGCGATGAGGAGATAGAGTACCTAGAGCAGGTAGCTAAAGAGCTTGGGCGTCCGCTCACTGATAGCGAACTATTTGGCTTCTCTCAGGTCAATTCGGAACACTGTCGGCACAAAATCTTTGGCGGTACCTTCGTTATCGATGGGGTAGAGCAGGAGCGTTCGCTCTTCAAGATGATCAAAGAGACTTCGGCAGAGCATCCCAATAATCTCGTATCGGCATACAAGGATAATGTAGCATTCAACAAAGGACCAGAGGTGGAGCTATTCGCTCCTAAGAGCGCTACTGCGCCCGACTTCTTCCGTGTGCGCAAAGCCAAGTCTGTGCTCTCTCTCAAGGCCGAGACCCATAACTTCCCTACCACGGTAGAGCCTTTCAATGGCGCCGCTACTGGCTCTGGCGGTGAGATACGTGACCGACTAGCTGGTGGTAAAGCCAGTCTTCCACTTGCGGGTACAGCGGTATACATGACGCCTTACACCCGTGAGAACCATCAGCCATGGGAGCAGAGGATTTCGGCTCGTCCTTGGTTGTATCAGACGCCACAAGAGCTACTCACCAAGGCGAGCAACGGAGCAAGCGACTTCGGCAATAAGTTCGGTCAGCCCCTGATTACGGGTTCTGTCCTCACGTTTGAGCACCAAGAGGGTGCCGCTACATGGGGTTACGACAAAGTGATCATGCTAGCTGGCGGTATCGGGTTTACCACAGAGCGCGATGCCCTCAAGGGAGAGGCAGAGCCTGGCGATAAGATCGTGGTGATGGGTGGCGACAACTACCGCATCGGCATGGGTGGAGGCGCTGTCTCTTCTGTCAATACCGGTCAGTACGAAGACGCCATAGAGCTCAACGCCGTTCAGCGATCCAACCCCGAGATGCAGAAGAGGGTCGCCAACGTGATCCGTGCGATGGCAGAGGGGGATATCAACCCCATCGTCTCTATCCACGATCATGGCGCTGGCGGGCACCTCAATTGCCTGAGCGAGCTAGTGGAGACACAGGGCGGTAGGATATATATCGATAAATTGCCAGTAGGTGATCCATCGCTTTCTGCCAAGGAGATTATCTCCAATGAGAGCCAAGAGCGCATGGGGCTACTCGTGAAGCCGGGCGATATCGATGGGCTTCAGAAGATTGCCGAGCGCGAGAAGGCACCTTTCTATGTAGTAGGCGAGGCAACTGGCGATATGGAACTAACGTTTGAGCAACCCGATGGTAGGAAGCCATTCGATATGAAGCTCGACCAGCTCTTCGGCTCAGCGCCCAAGACGATAATGACCGATACCACGCTCGAACAGACCTTCTCCGAGCCAGCGGCAGAGGTACTCGCTTCGGATAAGTTCGCAGAGCACCTTCGCAACGTCCTCGCTCTCGAAGCCGTAGGTAATAAAGATTGGCTCACCAATAAGGTAGACCGCTCGGTGACAGGTAAGGTAGCACGCCAGCAGTGTGTAGGACCTCATCAGTTGCCACTAGCGGATCTAGGCGCCATGGCACTGGACTACCAGGGTAAGGCGGGTATTGCCACCACGATCGGACATGCGCCACAAGTGGCGATGGCAAACGCTCCTGCAGGTAGCCGAATGGCGATTGCCGAGGCGCTCACCAATATCATAGGCGCTCCGCTAAAGGAAGGTCTCAAGAGCGTATCCCTCTCTGCCAACTGGATGTGGCCGTGCAGAAACGAAGGCGAGAACGCTCGTCTCTACTCCGCTGTACGTGCGGCAAGTGACTTTGCTAAGGCACTAGGCGTAAATATTCCCACAGGTAAGGACTCCCTCTCTATGACCCAGAAGTACCCCGATGGTAGCAAAGTGCTCTCTCCTGGCACACTGATAGTTTCGGCTGCAGGCGAGGTGTCGGACGTACAGAGGATTGTAGATGCCGCTTGGTACGGTAAGGGCACCATCTACCAGGTCGATCTCTCCCGCATGGAAGCGCGACTCGGTGGCTCGGCACTCTATCAGACCTTGGGCAAGATTGGTGCCGAGGTGCCAGATATTGCCGACCCGGCTTATTTCGTCAAGGCGTTTGGCGTGCTTCAGGAGGCGATGTCGCGTGGCTTCATCACCGCAGTACACGATATTAGTGCCGGTGGTGTCATCACCGCTCTCGTAGAGATGATGCTCGCCAATGGTAGAGGCGGTATCGAGATCAGCGCACCTACCGCTCAGGTCGCTACCTCGCTCTTTGCCGAGAATAGCGGACTATTGGTATTCACTACCGATGGTGCAGTGCTCGAGAACTATCTCTGCGGTAATGGCATAGAGTTCAACGCAATTGCCCAGACTACCGATACCCCTGTGCTCTCCATACAGAGTGCCGATCTCTCATTGCAGTGGACAATGGAGGAACTACTCCGTCAGTGGAGTGTGGCTACCGATGCTATGGAGCCTTACCAGACCAAAGCCGCTGCTGCCGAGGCAAGACAAGCCAACCGCGGCAAGCAACCACTCAAGTTCGTGATCCCATCCAGCATCAATACCCTCCGCCCACAGCGCGAAGAGGATATGCGTAGTGGTGTCACCGCAGCTATTATTCGCGACAAGGGCACCAATGGAGAACGAGAGATGGCTTACGCTCTCTACCTTGCTGGGTTCGATGTCAAGGATGTGCACATGTCCGATCTCATGACCGGCAGAGAGACCCTTGAGGGCGTCCAATTGATAGTCTTCTGTGGCGGATTCTCCCACTCCGATGTCTTGGGTAGCGCTAAGGGCTGGGCCGCAGGCGTTAAGTACAACGACAAAGCTAGGCGAGCACTCGATAAATTCTACGCTCGTAAGGATACCCTATCACTGGGTATCTGCAACGGCTGTCAGCTCATGGGCGAGCTGGAGCTCCTTTATCCCGAGCACGAGTCTAAGCACAAGATGGCACATAATGCCTCAGGCAAGTTTGAGAGTAGCTTTGTTTCCCTCACCATCCCTGAGAACAACTCCGTCTTCCTCAGTTCACTCGCTGGCACTACAGTAGGGTGTTGGGTTGCCCACGGTGAAGGGCGTTTCGACCTCCCCTACGGTCTGGAGCAGTACAACATAGCTGCCCAGTACACCTACGATGCCTACCCAGCCAACCCCAACGGTTCGCCCGCAGGTATCGCAGCGCTCGCCAGTGCCGATGGTCGCCATCTTGCCATGATGCCACACCCAGAGCGTAGCATCTTCCCATGGCAATGCGGCTATTACCCCGAGGATAGGCACGACGAAGTTACCCCTTGGTTCACCATGTTTACCAACGCCTATAACTGGCTGAAGAAGTAAGAGCCGGAAGTAAGAATAAGTAGTGGCTATGCGGGGCAGCCCCTGTATAGCCACTTTTTTATTGCCGATAAATGGTATCTTTGTAGGGGGAGACGATTATTCTAAGTGCTATGAAGAGAGTGAGGATAGTGGCAGAAGCCTCTGTGCCCTATGTAAAGGGCGTGCTGGAGGATTTGGGAGAGATGACCTACCTACCGTCGGCGGAGTTTACGCCAGAGACGATAAAGGGGGCAGACTGGTTGATTGTACGCAGCATCACCAAGTGCAATAGGGCGCTCCTGGAGGGTTCTAGCGTGAAGCTGATTACCTCTGCTACCATTGGCTTTGACCATATCGATACCGCCTACTGCCAAGAGGCAGGCATCACGTGGTACGCTGCCCCGGGCTGTAATGCCGAGGCGGTGGCGCTCTACTTTGCCTCCGCCATCGCCCTCCTTGCCACAGAGAGCGGTTTCGATCCTCGGGGTAAGGTGCTTGGCATCGTAGGTGTAGGCAATGTCGGACGCCTTATAGAGCGCAATGCCAAAGCCCTCGGCATGGAGGTATTGCGCAACGACCCTCCACGCGCTGCGCAAGAGGGTGCCGATGGGTTCGTAAGCCTGCATGAGATAGCTACCCGCTCCGATGTGATTGCTTTCCATACCCCGCTGACTAAGGAAGGGCAGTACAAGACGGTGCACCTCCTCGATGATAACTTTATCGATGCACTCGAGCGAAAGCCTATCGTGATGAATGCTTGCCGAGGTCCCGTGACGGACAATGGGGCGCTCTTCAGGGGGCTACGCCAAGGGCGCATAGAGCGCACCATAATAGACTGTTGGGAGGGCGAGCCTCACCCCTCGGAGGCACTCCTCGATGCCACTTGGCTCGCCACCCCTCATATCGCAGGTTTTTCTGCCCAAGGCAAGGCCAATGGCGCCCGCACCTGTGTAGATCACGGTCTGGCGTACTTCGGGCTTAGCACCAAGCGCAGGGGGCTTCTCTATCCCCCCGAATTGGGCGACCCTACTTTGCACCTTACCAGTTCGCAACCCCTATATGAAGCCCTTCTACAGTGCTTCGATATCCGAGCTATCGACCGTAATTTCCGTAGCAATAGGCACCAGTTCGAGGCGCTTCGTCGCACCCATCCCTATCCCTACGAGCCCTCGCAGTATCGTCTTTATGCCGATGAACTTGGCGGTGAAGTCGACTCCGCACGAGCCTTAGGCTTTGATATACTGGAGCGATGAAGGTATTGCTCCTCAATACCTATCCCCGTGGGGGCGGTGCCGCTGTGGCAGTTCGCCGAGCACAGGAAGCGCTCGAGCGGGCAGGTATGGAGGTGAGAGTGCTCTGGGGCACCGACTTTGGTCTTCGCCACAAGGCAGCATTCTTTGCCGAGCGTGCCGATGTCTTCCATGCCGTTCACTACAACCGTTCTCAGTTGTTTCGGTTCTCCACTGCTTCCCGAGGGGTGGATATCGCACACCATCCTTGGGTAGAGTGGGCGGAGATAATCCATATCCATTGGGTGCAGCAGGGGTTCCTCTCGCTTCAAGGACTACAACGCCTCTTGAGCCTTCAAGGTAAACGATTCTTCTGGACACTTCACGACCTCTGGGCGCTCACCGGAGGGTGCCACATCCCTTACGTTATCGGGCAGGATGGGCAGACCTCTTTCTGCGAAGCCTTTAGGAGCCACTGCGGTCATTGTCCCCTTTTGGGCAGCCGCAAGATGCAGGACCGCAGCTTCAGGGTCTTTGATCAGAAAGCTCAGTTACCGCTCCACAAAGTGCATGTGGTGGGGGTCAGCCATGCCCTCGCTACCTATGCACGGCATGCCAAACTCTTTGCAGAGAGTAGGGTGACAGCACTCCCAAATCCTATTGATCTTGATCGTTTCAAACCCCAGCCCCCCTCCTCACCTACTACCGAACGTAAACTCCTCTTTGTGGCTGCTCGTGCCGATGACCCTGTGAAAGGGCTCGACCTTTGCCGTGCCATGCTGAGGCATGCTGTCCGCCACTCCGAATACTTCGAGCGAGAAGCGCACCTCTACATCGTGGGAGAGGTGAAAGAGCACACCGCTCTCGAGGGTTTCCCTATCCGAGTTACCCACCTAGGGTGCCTAGAGCAAGCTCAGTTGATTCAGCTCTATCAGGAAGCCACCCTTTTGCTCTGCACCTCACGCTTCGAATCGCTCGTGACCACCCTAGTGGAGGGGATAGCCTGTGGTGTGCCGGCAGTAGCCTTCGAAGTGGGCGGCATGGCAGATATCATCCAGCCCGAGCAGGGCAATGGCGCCCTGATTGCGCCTTACGACCTAGAGGCTATGGCACTCGCTGTGGTGGAGTGGAGCGAGCCTCAGCGCCCACGAGCCCCCTTCGCTATCGCTGCTACCGTGCAGCACTTTGCCCAAGAGATAGTGGGGCAAAAGCTGGTACAGCTCTACCTCGATACGCCTCAGTAGAGCCGCACCGTTCTCTCGCCTGAGCAACCAAATTTATTCCTAGAGATAAATAAATTTATTTGTACAGATAAATAAATTTATTCCTAGGAATAAATTTTGCTGATATAGGGTATTAGTGAAAGGTATGAGCGATAACAATTTAGGGGAACATAGTCAATGGGGGATTTTGCTTATCGTAGCTTGCTCACCACGGTCTCGGGCTTCGCCCTCAACTGAGGCCACCGAACACTGCGCTAATATGCTCTATTTCGGACTTGGACTGTGGTGAAACATTAGTGCGGTCAAGCCCCCTTGCCTATGGGCTACCTTCGGTTTAGGGGGTTTGGGGGCTGACCCTCTCCCCTGATTTAGGGGACTCGGACTTCTCGGAGGGGTCAGAGGCTTGGGGAGCAGGGGGCTTGCCTTTCGGAGAAATTGGGTACATTTGTAGGATAGTATGCTAAGTGGATATTTTATGAGAGTGAGATCAATTTTGATAGGAATGGTGTTGGCGTTGCCTATGATGGCAGTGGCTCAGACACCTAATAATAAGACCCAACAAAAGGTGGGGAGAGCGCAGGAGGTTTTTGCCTCTGTGCTGGCAGGTGCTTCGGGCTACTATGTCGATACCATAGACGTGCAGAAGGTGAGTACCAGGGGTATCAATGCGATGCTGAGCCAGTTGGATCCCTACACCGAGTATATTCAGGAGAAGGATGCGGAGGACTTCCAGATGCTTACCACGGGTGAGTACGCTGGTATCGGCGCTTATATCCAGTTGGTCGATAGCACGGTGTACGTGCAGTATCCTATGCCAGGTAGTCCTGCGGAGAAGGCTGGATTGGGCATGGGTGATGCCTTTCTAGAGATCGACGGGGTAAGTGTCGTGCCTGGTACACCTGCCATGGTGAGTGGGAAGCTTAAGGGGCCGGTAGGCACGACGGTAAAGGTGAAGGTGAAGCGCCTTGGTAAGAGTGCGCCTGAGGAGTTTACCATTGTCCGCGGCAATGTGGTCGTGGATCAGGTGGTGTACAGGGGTATGTATGCAGATGGGGTAGGGTATATCAGGTTGTCTAGCTTCACCACACGCAGTGCCGATGATGTGAAGCGAGCTTATGAAGAGCTCAATAAGGGCGGTAAGATGAAGTCCCTTATCCTCGACCTCCGCAGTAATGGTGGCGGTGTGATGGATGGCGCTATAGATATCCTCAGTATGTTTGTGCCCAAGGGCACCAAGGTGCTCTACACCAAAGGGCGATTGCCTCAGACCTCACAGGAGTATTTTACCGAGCAGGAGCCTATTGCACTAGATATCCCACTTGTGGTGATGATCAATGGCGGCAGTGCTTCGGCGAGCGAGATAGTGGCAGGGGCACTCCAAGACCTCGATAGAGCGGTACTCGTTGGTTCCAAGAGCTTTGGCAAGGGGCTGGTGCAGAGTACACTGCCCGTGCCTTATGATGGCATCCTCAAGGTGACGGTCTCACGCTACCACATCCCTAGTGGTAGGTGTATCCAGCAGCTCGACTACTCGCACCGCAATCCCGATGGTTCGGTCGCCGCTGTGCCCGATAGTCTTACGCAGGTGTTCAAGACGGTTGGCGGCAGAGAGGTACGCGATGGCGGCGGTATTCGTCCCGATATAGAGATTGAGGGCGAGACCCTCGACGCCATCGTATTTGCCATGAGCAATCAAGGCAGGCTCTTCGAGTTTGTCAATCAGCTCTACCTAGAGCGCCCCAAGACGACCAAGCTCTCCGATGTGGTGATTACCGATGAGGATATCGACCGCTTCGTCACCTACTTGGAGCAGAATGACTTCGAATATGGCGAAATGAGCAAGGAGGCACTTGGCGCTGTGGAGCGTATGGCAGAATTCGAGGGGTATAAAGAGCAGGCTAAGGAGGCTTTCGCGAAGCTCAAAGAGGTGCTCACCCCATCGCTCCGTAGAGATATGGAGCCTAGCCGAGAGCAAGTGAAACGGATGATGCGAGGGCTACTAGCTCAGCACTACTTCGGTCAGGAGGGGCAGTATGCCGTTACTCTGGAGAGCGACCCTACGATGAAGGGAGCACTGGAGGTATTGACCGACACCACTAAGTACCATAATATCCTAAAGGGCAATAAGCAGTGAGCAAGAAGAACTGGGGCGGCATGGTCTTCTCCACGAATAGTGACCTGATGGCGCAACTGGATAAGGAGGAGGTGGTAGAGACCGCTCTCCCTGCCGAACAACGCCTAGTGGTGCGCCGCGATAATAAGGGCAGAAAGGGCAAGATGGTGACTCTCGTGGAGGGGTTCTCCGGTAGCGATGACGATCTTCAGGCACTCGGGAAGCGCTTGAAGGTAGCCTGCGGTGTGGGAGGTAGCGCCAAGGATGCCGAGATCATCATTCAGGGCGAGCTCGTGGAGCGGGTGCACACACTGCTCCTAGAGTGGGGCTACACCAAGAGTAAGCGGAGGTAAGGAGCTATGGGGCTGACAATATACAAGGCATCGGCAGGTAGTGGCAAGACCTATACCCTAGTGAAGGCGTATCTGGATTTGCTTCTACAGAGCAAGAGCAACGATACCTATAGGAGTATTTTGGTCGCCACCTTTACCAATAAAGCGACTTCCGAACTGCGCGAACGTATTGTTCGGGAGCTGCGGGAGCGTATGCAGCGGGGCGGAGCTGAGGGAATGCGTGCTCGGCAGGTGCTGGAGCAAATCTTGCTGGACTATGACGCGCTGAGGGTGCAGACGATAGACTCCTTTTTCCAAGAGGTAGTCCGCAGTTTCGCTTTCGAACTATTGCAGACGGGCGCTAACGCTAGTGCCGATGTCGACCTCGATAGGGATAGCGCCATCGAACTATCGGTAGACCAATTGCTGGTACGCCTTGATGGCGAGGAGCTACAGTGGATAGAGCAGCTCCTAGTGGGCAAAGCGGAGGAGGGAGAGAATATTGACCTGAGGGGTGAAGTGGTGAAGCTGGCCAAGAAGATACTCTATAACCCCAATGTTAGGGGGCGTGACCTGAGTGGGTTCGACGCCTCTAAGGTTCAGGCGGCTATAGATGAACTGACGGCTAAGCGCGAGACGATTCTTGCTGAGGTGGGCGAGCAGTTTGTCCCTCTACGGGAATGGCTAGAGGCGCACAAGGATATCTTGGAGCATAGTAAACTTAAGTTCCTCCTCTCTCTCTACCATAGTGAGCTTGAAAAACTACTGAGGGACAAGTACTCGAACCCTGACAAGTTAATTTATCATGGCAATGTAAATATAGATAAAGACGTTTTTATCGTATCTACCTCATTAAAGGACCCCGAGATGAGGGCTAAACTCATATCGGAGCAATCCACAGTTAAGCCGCTCCTTCAGCAGGCTCAGGCAGCAGTAGATGCGAACTGGCAGGAGTTCCAATTGGCAGAAATCCTATTGCAGCACCTATCGCTGCTTCCGCTCTTCAGTAGCTTGCAGGAGACCATCAAGCGCTATCAGGAGGAGCACAATATAATATTGATCGATGAGATTAACTTCCTACTCGATCAGGTGATCGCTGGGGCGTCGGCACCCTTTATCTACGAAAGGGTAGGCGGACGTATACGCCACTATATGATTGACGAGTTTCAGGATACGAGCGGTATACAGTGGGACAACTTCCGAGCGCTACTCCTCGAGGCTATTGCTCAGCAAGGGAGCGACGGACATTCCTTGGAGAGCTTCCTCGTAGGCGATGTAAAGCAGAGTATCTATCGCTTTCGTGGTACCGATAGCTCGCTCCTCAATAGCGGCGTGGAGCAAGACGAGGATTTCAAGAGCCAGATTACCTCTTGCGCCTTAGAGAACAACTGGCGAAGCGATCACAACATAGTGGAGTTTAATAACCAGTTTTTCTACGACAGCTACCACTTCTGCACCCACACCGATGGCATGGTCTCTTCGCACGAGTTCGATAAGATCTACAAGCCGGAGGAAGAGAAGGAGGTCAAACAAGGGAAACGCTACAATGGGGGAGAGGGCAGAGGTTATGTCCGTTTCGAATATATCGAAAAGCCGAAGGGCAAGGAGGAGAGTGCGGAACTAAGAGCGCGACTACGGGAGACCCTACTTACGCTACAGCGAGACGAGGGGTACCAAGCTGGGGATATTGCTTTTATTGTGCGGAAAAACGAAGAGGCGGAAAAGATAGCCGATATGCTCACGAGCTTCGCGCAGGAGGCTGAGGAGGGGGAGCAGCACTACTATTCAT
Organism: Porphyromonas levii; assembly: GCF_018206105.1. NCBI lineage: Bacteria > Pseudomonadati > Bacteroidota > Bacteroidia > Bacteroidales > Porphyromonadaceae > Porphyromonas > Porphyromonas levii. The sequence continues at coordinate 4,064 of NZ_JADRGN010000028.1, read as the reverse complement.
TTATCTCCGATGAAGCACTGAAGATCAATAACGCTCAGACGGTGCGCCTACTCACCTCGCTTTTCCAATTGCTCGGTGACCCAGGTAACTCTAATTACCAAACTCTCTACGAGGTGGCTTGCCTCATGCTGGGGCTAATGGAGCAAGAGGAGCAAGCTGAGCTACTAAAGCTCTGCAAGGGCGGGCGCTCGCTCCTTGAGATAGCACACACAGTACTTCGGAAGATAACGGTGCCTATGGGTGAGGAGCTATACGTCAATGCCTTCCTCGACTTGCTATTTGAGTACACGCAGAATAATATCGCCACCTACCAACAGTTCGGTGAATGGTGGCGGCATGTGGGTGTCGGGAAGGAGATAACCATGGGGCGCAAGACCTCGGATAGGATACAAATCCTTACGATACACAAGGCAAAGGGACTGGAGTTCCCTATTGTAATCATGCCCTATGTGGGTTGGAAATATTATAAGGATAATGCCCAGATGATTGAGATATTGGGGAAAGACGAACTTCCCGAGGGGTTCCTCTCGGAGCCGCTCGACTTTTACCTTTTCGATGGTAAACCCAATAAGAGCCACCTCAATTCACTACTAAGCAATAGGTACAATAAGATACTCGAGGAGATCTATCTCGACCAGCTCAACCTACTCTACGTCGCCTTCACTCGCCCTATCAATAGGCTCTACCTCTTCACGCACGAGGCAGATAAGGTGGGTAGCAATAGCAACTCGCTCAATAACGTCTCCATTATCCTCTATGATAGGCTCAAGACCATCGAAGGGATACAACAGACGGGCAACGTATGGACATTTGGCCACCCCACTCCTAAGCGAGAACCGGCGGAGACGTGCCATGGTCCGCTGGTGCTCAACCCACACTACAAGCGTGAGCTCCCCAATCTCCCCGAGCTTAGGGTGGCTAAGCCCACCAGCGAAAGCGCCATCTATGGTATCACGATGCACGATGCCATGGCGCGCGCACTTACCCCAGAGCAGTTCCGCGATGCGATCCAGCGCCTAGGTCGAGCGGATGAGGCTGAGCTCCTCGATCACTTCGACCAAGCGCTCCAAGACCCTCTTGTGGCTTCGTGGTTCGCTCCTACGGAGGAGCGCAAGATACTGGTGGAGCAGCGGATAGGCACCGCAAAAGGCACTTATCGCCCCGATAGAGTGGTGGTCGAGGGCAATGAAGCCACGGTAATCGACTTCAAGTTTGCCCACCCTCTCCTAGAGCATCGTGCCCAAGTGCTAGGCTACATGGAGCTACTACGCCAACTAGGCTATTCCGTGCGCGGCTATCTCTGGTATTGGCACCAGACGCAGCAGATACAAGAAGTAAAATAGACCAATCATGAATACAATATTAGGTAAGACCCTAGCACAGCTCGAAGAGCTGGTGAAGGGCTTGGGACAACCCCGATTCAGGGGACGGCAAATAGCCGAGTGGCTCTACCAGAAGAGGGTCACCTCGTTCGATGAGATGACCAACCTCCCCAAGGAGTTACGGCAGAAGCTCTCCGAGAGCTACACCATAGGGCGCACCGCTCCTGCCCTCACCCAGACCTCCTCCGACCGCACGGAGAAGTACCTCTTCCCACTACTCGCCAATCCTGAGCTGCAGTTCGAGACGGTCTACATCCCCGATGGCGACCGTGCTACCCTCTGTGTAAGTAGTCAGGTAGGGTGCAAGATGAATTGCTCTTTCTGCGCTACGGGCAAGATGGGCTGGATCGCCAACCTCACGAGTGCCGACATCATCAATCAGGTGCTCAGCATGCCCTATCCCGATGAGCTGACCAATATGGTATTCATGGGGATGGGCGAACCGCTCGACAACTACTCTGCCGTGGCGCAGGTGATTGAGATACTCACCGCCGACTACGGCTTTGGCTGGAGCCCTAAGCGCATCACCGTGAGCACTATCGGGGTAAAGGAGGGGCTCAAGAAGCTTCTTGCCGAGCAGAGTGTGCATGTGGCGATTAGTATCCACAACGCGATCCCAGAGGAGCGCCTCGCCCTTATGCCAGTGGAGAAAGCCTTCCCCATCAGCACGGTGATCAATACCCTCAAGGGGTACGACTTCTCGGGGCAGCGAAGGCTCTCCTTCGAGTACATCCTATTTGAGGGCATCAACGATAGTAAGTTGCACGCCGAGCGACTCATAGCACTACTCCGACCCCTCGATTGTAGGGTGAACCTTATTCGCTACCACGCCATCCCTGGTATCCCCTACCATACGCCTAGCGCTGAGAAGGTGCAGTGGTTTGAAGACCAGCTCAACAACAGAGGGCTCAGGACAACTACCCGACGCTCTCGTGGCGAAGATATCTCGGCAGCGTGCGGCATGCTCTCTACCGAGAACGAAGGTGAAGCGTCCCAGCCTGCAAAAGGAGGCGCACCAATAGAGACCTCCCTCTAGGGGAGACTGCGGGCTTTCTATGCAGCGACAAACTAAAGACCTTACCCATGGTCCCATAGCGAAACAGCTGGTACAGCTCTCGTTGCCTATCCTAGGCACCTCTTTCGTGCAGATGCTCTACAGCTTCACCGATATGGCATGGCTGGGGCGTCTCTCGCCCGAAGCGGTAGCCGCCACAGGCGCAGCATCGGTCTTCACTTGGCTTGCCAATTCGGTCTCGCTCCTCAATAAGGTCTCCTCCGAAGTAGGCGTAGCCAATGCCCTCGGGCGTAACGACGAAGCCGAAGCCCGTGCCTATGCCAGCCACACCTCTACCCTCGGCTTCCTCCTAGGTATGGGGGTATTGCTCCTCTACGGGCTAGGCGCAGAGGGGCTGATTGGCTTCTACAAGATGGCGTCGGATATTCATAGTGTGAGTGTCGACTACCTCCGGATTGCCTCGCTCGGCATGCCGCTCATCTTTATGATTGCTTCCTATACGGGCACGTACAATGCCACGGGGCACTCCAAGATACCTTTCGTTATTAATACCATAGGGCTCGGGATGAATATGCTCCTCGATCCCCTCTTTATCTTTGTCCTCGGAATGGAGGTCAAGGGTGCCGCCTGGGCTACAGTGCTTTCGCAAGCGGTAGTGCTGGTGATGCTCTTGGTGCAAGTGCACCATAGGGATAAGCTGCTCGGAGGGTTCCCCACACTCGTGCGCCTACAAAGGGGCGTGACGATCGCCATCTTCAAGATAGGCACTCCGGTAGCATTGCTCAATAGTCTATTCGCCTTTATAAATATGGGACTAGGGCGAGCCGCTTCGGTGTTTGGTGGGCATATTGGCGTGATGACACTCACCACTGGAGGGCAGCTCGAAGGACTTTGCTGGAATACCGCTCAGGGGTTCTCTACCGCCCTAAGTGCCTTTACGGGGCAGAACTACGGTGCACAGAAGCCCGAGCGCATCCGCTTAGGGGTGCGTTATACCCTAGCTCTATCTCTAGGTGTAGGCGTACTCGGCTTCCTCTTGTACTACTTCTGGGGCGAAGAGCTCTTTGCCCTTATCGTGCCCGATGTCGCCGCCTATACCGCTGGCGCCATTTACCTGAAGATACAGGCACTCCCTCAGATATTCAGCATGTTGGAGATTACGAGTCAAGGTTATTTCTATGGCGTTAGGCGTACTATTCCACCCGCTATTATCAGTATCGTAGGCAACTCCCTCCGAATCCCAGCAGCCCTTATCTTGCTGCCAATCACGCAGGATGTCAATACCCTATGGTGGATTATCGCAGCTAGTTCTACCCTCAAAGGGCTAGCCGCAGGGCTATGGTACCTCAGGGTGCGCTACCGAGCTTAAAACCCCGCTCCCCATCTCCACACTCGCCGCTCGCCTGAGCAAGCAAATTTATTCCTAGAGATAAATATATTTATTTGTACAGAAAAATAAATTTATTCCTAGGAATAAATTTCGCTGATATAGGGTATCAGAAAACGGCAAGAGCGATAACAATCGATGAGAGGTATAACTTATAGGGAGGGGGACTTTGTTTTGCGTAGCTCCCTTTCCACGGCCTCGGGCTTCGCCCTCAACCGAGGCGTGGAGTCAAGCCCCTTGCCTATGGGCTACCTTCGGTTTAGGGGGTTTGGGGGCTCGC
>NZ_JADRGN010000027.1:0-32039 GCF_018206105.1 Porphyromonas levii | reverse complement strand
ATAGCTTTTAGTCCATGTTTGGGATATGGTGATCTTGGTTCGTATTTCTAAACTGCTGAGAATGCTAATACCCACTAGCTTGATATGAAAATAGAGGTGACCTAGTTGTTACTAAGTCACCTCTATTATTTTATAGCTCAAGCTATTATGAGCGAGCTTGCTCTACGATAGCCTTGAAAGCCTCAGGATGATTCATTGCTAGGTCAGCAAGTACCTTGCGATTGATATCAATTCCCTTGTCTTTGAGCATTCCCATGAACTTGGAGTAGGATAGACCTTCCTCACGAACTGCAGCATTGATACGCTGAATCCATAGAGAGCGGAAACTACGCTTCTTGGCCTTACGGTCACGATAAGCATACTGCAGACCCTTCTCCCAAGTGTTCTTGGCTACCGTCCAAACGTTCTTACGTGCACCGTAATAGCCACGGGTCTTCTTTAGAATCTTCTTTCTCTTCGCTCTTGAAGCGACGTGATTTACTGATCTTGGCATTGTTCTAAAACTCTTTTGGGCGTGAGCGGCTTTGCTGTTAGGCTCGGCTCTTTGCGTTAGGCATACACACCCTGTTAAATAAATCTCTTACCTTGCTCTTTAGAATACATTCTCAACCAATTCCGAGCAGCTTCTTTACCTCACGCATATCTGTCTTGTGTACAAGTCCTGAGTTGGTTAGGTTTCTCTTCTGCTTCTTGGTCTTCTTAGTCAAGATATGACTCTTGAAAGCATGCTTGCGCTTGATTTTACCTGATCCGGTGAGAGTAAATCTCTTCTTAGCACCGGGATTAGTCTTCATCTTAGGCATTCCAGTCAATTATTAATTAGTTATCAAATACTTGGCCTTACTTATCCTCGTCATTGCCTTCGGGCTTTGATTGTGGCTTCGTCTCAGCCTTATTCTCCTTCTTCTTGCTACTCTGCTTCTTAGGAGAGAACATCATAATCATCCTCTTTCCCTCTAGCTTTGGCATTTGATCTACTTTAGCATAGTCCTCAAGATCTTGTGCAAAACGCAGAAGCAACAACTCCCCTTGATCTTTAAAGACAATCGAACGACCGCGGAAGAATACGAAAGCCTTCACCTTATTCCCCTCCTCGAGGAATCCCTTAGCATGACGGAGCTTAAACTCGTAGTCGTGGTCATCTGTCTGAGGTCCAAAACGTACCTCTTTTACAGTTACCTTTGCCTGCTTTGCCTTTTGCTCCTTAGCTTTCTTCTTCTGCTGGTACAGATACTTCTGATAGTCTAAGATCTTGCAGACTGGAGGCTCAGCATTTGGCGAAATCTCCACCAAGTCCAGCTCTAGCTCATCTGCTAAACGGCGAGCCTCTTGGATCGAATAGATTCCCTGCTCCACATTATCGCCAACAAGTCTCACTTCACGAGCGCGAATACGCTCATTGATTCTATCTTGTGGTTCAGTGGCTGTGTTATTTCCTTTCGAATTACGTCTGTTTATATTCCCCATTCAGTCTGTATCTAATTCTATCAGTCGTTATATGCCAGTAGTTGTATCGTTATTCTTACTTCGTCTCCTCGCTCGTCTCCTGTTCGTAGCGCCAAGCATTTACCTGCTCATCTACCTCTTTCAGCAAACGGTCTGCAAAGGTACCAATTTTTTCTGAACCTTGGTCGCCTTGTCCCTGAATTCTAACAGATACTGTACCTTCCTCGGCCTCTTTCTCACCTACGATAAGGAGGTAAGGAACACGCTTCAACTCGTTATCACGAATCTTACGCCCTATCTTTTCAGCTCTGTCATCTACAAATGCGCGGATATCACGGCGAGCCAATTCCTTGAGTACGCTATAAGCATAGTCATTGAAACGATCAGAGATTGGCAATATTGCCACCTGGTCGGGGGTGAGCCACAATGGGAACTTCCCTCCAGTATGCTCTATTAGCACTGCCACGAAGCGCTCCATCGAACCAAATGGAGCACGGTGAATCATCACTGGGCGGTGCTTCTGATTGTCCTCACCAGTATACTCCAGCTCAAATCGCTCTGGTAGATTGTAATCCACTTGGATAGTACCCAGCTGCCAGCGACGACCGAGAGCATCCTTAACCATAAAGTCAAGTTTAGGACCATAGAAAGCAGCTTCGCCTAGCTCTACACGGGTCTTGAGTCCTGTCTCTTCGCATGCCTCAATAATAGCCCGCTCAGCCCGCTCCCAGTTCTCATCCGAACCGATATACTTCGACTTATTCTCAGGGTCACGGAGTGATATCTGTGCCTCGTAATCTGTAAAGTTGAGCGCCTTAAAGATAATGAAGATAATATCCATCACCTTGATAAATTCCTCCTTTATCTGGTCGGGGCGACAGAATAAGTGCGCATCATCCTGAGTAAAGCCACGCACACGTGTGAGCCCATGAAGCTCTCCACTCTGCTCATAGCGATAGACCGTCCCGAATTCTGCTAGACGAACAGGCAAATCACGGTAGCTTCTAGGCTTAGTCTTGTAAATCTCACAGTGATGAGGGCAGTTCATAGGCTTCAGCATAAACTCCTCTCCCTCTTGTGGAGTGAGAATTGTACGGAATGCATCATCCTTGTACTTAGCGTAGTGTCCTGACGTCTTGTATAGATTGACATTACCGATATGTGGGGTAATCACCTGCTCATAGCCATATTGCTTCTGTATCTTCTTGAGATAGTCCTCCAGTTGGCTACGTAGCTGAGTACCACGAGGTAGCCACAATGGCAAACCAAGACCTACATTCTGTGAAAATGCAAATAGCTCTAGCTCTTTACCTATCTTACGGTGGTCACGCTGTTTAGCTTGCTCCAATAGATCAAGATACTCATCGAGCATCTTTTTCTTTGGGAAAGTGATACCATATATACGCGTTAGCTGCGGACGAGTAACATCGCCCCTCCAATATGCGCCAGCCACGCTAAGTAGCTTAATAGCTTTGATATTCTCCGTACTTGGCAAGTGAGGACCACGGCAAAGGTCTGTAAAGTTACCCTGAGTATAAGTGGTAATCGTACCATCCTCAAGGTCCTTAATCAATTCAACCTTATAGTTATCACCCTTCTGCTCCCAATAGTTCAGAGCCTCCTCCTTACTAATGCTCTTGCGGACTAAGTGCTCCTTACGAGCCACTAGCTCCTGCATCTTCTTCTCAATCGCTGGAAGGTCAGACTCCTTAATCTGTACCCCTTCGCCTGGATCTACGTCATAGTAAAAACCATTCTCGATGGCAGGACCAATACCGAACCTGATACCTGGATAAAGCTCTTGTAGTGCTTCCGCCATTAGGTGGGCACTTGTATGCCAAAAGGCATGCTTTGCCTCTTCATCCTCCCACTTATGGAGTTTCAGAGTCGCATCACCATCTATAGGACGCATTAAGTCTACCACACTACCATTCACAGTAGCTGCAAGCACCTCCTTCGCCAAGCGAGGACTAATGCTCTCTGCCACCTGCATAGCAGTTACGCCACGCTCATACTGCTTCTCTGAGCCATCAGGAAGCGTAATCGTAATCATATCTATACTCATATATAATATATGTCTTTTCTATAACTCTACAAAGATAATACAAATATCCCAATTCTCAGAGCTATAGCCGCGTAATAATGGGGCTACAGAAGCCAAACTATTAAGAAAGTCCCCTTCGGAGAGAATGACTTTCCAAAGAGGACTTTATGATAATACAAGTATGGTTGTATCAGCTTAGAAGTTCAAGTTGTTCTCTACCTCTGCTGCCAACTCCTCATCAATAAGTACACGACCGCAATACTCACAAGCGATAATCTTCTTGTGGCTACGCACATCGATAACCCTCTGTGGTGGGATAAGATTGAAACAGCCTGAGCATGCGTTACGTTCTATAGGAGCAACCGCAAGACCATTGTGGGTGGACTTTCTAGTACGCTTAAAAGCAGTAAGCAAACGAGGGTCAATTACCTCCTCTAGCTCTTTAGCTTTCATACGGAGCTTCTCCTCTTCCGACTTGGTATCAGCAATGATATCGTCTAGCTCCTTTTTCTTGCTATCATGGATACTCTGCACCTCTGCAGTCTCCGCCTTGAGAGCTTCGATATCCTCTGCTACGTATTTCGAATCCTCCTTATACTCGCGAATAGCCTTTTCATACTTTAGCACATCGAGGTCTAGGTTTTCCAACTCCTTAGAGATGGCCTCAAACTCCTTATCATTTCGTATGTTTTCGAGGTGCTTCTTGTACTTCTCAATCATCCCATTTGCAGTACGAATATTCTCATTCGCCTGATCCTCATTACGCTTATTGCGAGCAATCTGCTCCTCGAAGCGCTCCATACGAGTCTTCTTACCCTCAATCTCATCTGCCAATTCCTGCACCTCGAGCGGCAATTCGCCTCTCATCGTACGGATTCGGTCAATCTCTGAGGAGACCACCTGCAACTGGTAGAGGGCTGTGAGGCGCTCCTCTACGGATATTTCCTTTGGATTCTCTTCTTTCTTCTTCGCCATAGCTTTTATCCACGTTATTCAGACGTAATGCACTGGGTTGGCACACGTCTTCGCATTATAGATTGCAAAGTTACCTCTTTTTTCAGACATAATACTAATGAGTATATCCTTAGTCAATAATTCTGACTCGAAGTGCCCAATAGTCATCAGGGTAACCAGTCCTTCAGCATCATAGTAGTCGTTGTATTTTGCTTCTCCTGTGATAAACACGTCAGCACCAGATTGTGCAGCTTTCTTCATTAAAAAGTTCCCACTTCCACCACAATAAGCAATCCTTCGCACTCGCTCTTTGAGCACCTGGCTATGGGCTACATGGGTAATCGGCTGAAAGCGCTTCATAAGGAAGATTAACTCTCCTATTGTCACTGGATAGGGCAAATTCCCTATCACCCCGCTTCCTATCTCAGGGTTATTTTGCTGTGGTTCGAGTATCTGAATATCAGTAAGACCCATTTGATGTGCCCAATATACATTGACGCCCTCATCGTCATTGTCCAAGCTAGTATGGGAGGCATAAACTACAATATCGTGTTTGATAGCCATCATCAGACACTTATTGATGTAATAGTCTGGTGTGATAGACTTCGTAGCCCTGAATAGTGCTGGGTGGTGGGTTACAATAAGATTACACCCCATCTTAATTGCTTCATCTATAACCGCCTCTGTGGTATCTATAGCCACAAGTACACCAGATATCTCTTGCGAAGTATCACCGCATTGTATCCCACTATTGTCAAAGTCCTCTTGTTGGTCCAGAGGCACACGCTCTTCTAAGTAGTCAAGTAGTTCTCGTATTTTCATCAGTTTATCTTCCTATTATTAAGTTCTTCAGCATACGCTCTAGCATTCTTCATGTGCTCGCTATAAGTCTCAGCAAATGCATGGTAGCCACTAAAGTCTGCCTTAGCACACATATATATATAATGGTGCTCCTCTGCATTGAGTACACCATCAATGGCTTCCGCCGATGGTATACGGATAGGTCCTTTGGGTAGCCCTACCACCTGATACGTATTGTACGGACTATCTACTCTTAGGTGTTCTTGGCGAATACGACGCAGACCGAAGTCTTTGAGCGCGAACTTGACTGTCGGATCGGCTTGCAACCTCATCCCCATTCGTAGCCTATTAAGGTACAGACCAGCAATCATCGGATATTCATCCACCTTAGAACTCTCTTCCTGCACTATAGCAGCAAGATTAATAACCTCATAGGGAGTGAGCCCTATCGCTTCCGCCTTAGATCTTCGGTCTGAGCTCCAAAACGCCTTACTCTCCTCTGCCATTCGCTTCACTAGTTTCTCCGGAGTGATGTCCCAATAGATCTCATAAGTATTGGGGTGCAAGTAGTAGACAAGCGTAGTGTCTGGTATCCCTAGTGAATGCACCAATGCGCTATCATTCATAGCTCGAGCGATAGATAGACTATCTGCCAAAAGGAGCTTATCCATCCGTGCATATATTTGCTCCGGAAGACGGGAAGAATTGAAGTAGAAATTGATAGGTGTCTGCATTCCATACACGAGTCTATTATATAGAGCGCGGACAGTCATATTAGGTTCAATAGTGTATGCACCTACTATTGGCTGACCCTTAGCCCTATGCTTCAGTTGCCACTTAAGATCCCAGAGGAGGGGAGCTTCAGTGCGTTCCGATATGGAGTCGCAAACCATTCCCCAGTCCATACCAGGGTACACGTATAACCTTGCAGGTAGCTCTCCTCCAATATTAAAGCCCGATTTGTAAGCAAACCTATAACCCAAATAAAAGATGGCAGCACCACTTACGAGAAGTAGTGCCACCATAGTCCAAAGGGTTATCTTTATTCCCTTTTTCATCCGAATACTTTTACAATTTCAAGAAACCGAACATTCCCCCACCACTTTTCTTGGTGTCCTCTTCCTCCTTTTTCCCTGCTGCGGCCTCCTCAATGCTTGCCTTGGTCTTCAGTAAATGGGTATTCTGAGGCTCCACTTCTAAGCCTTGGTTCGCAGCATCAAGGGCGCGCTCATAGTCCTTAATCCTCAGATAGCTCTGTGCAGCCTTGTTGAGGTAGAAGACATACTGAGCTAGGTCTCCATTGCTTCCACTCTCAGTGATGATATCCTCTACAACATCGATATGCTTGTCATAATCACCAAGAGCAAAGTAAATATTCTCAAGGCTAAACTTCGTACTAGACTTATCCGGCAATTCATTCTTATGCTTCTCGATAAATTCTAGTCCTCTCTTCTTGATTAGCTCCTTTTGTTCTTCATCCCGCTCCTGGGCATGCAGAGAAATGAATACTTGGGCTATTTCCTTGATGCAATTTACCTTGCGCACTCCCTTCTCTAGGCATTCATTGTAGAGCTTGAGCGCCTTTGCATAATCTCTCTGCTCTAGAGCTCTTCGAGCCTGCGAATAGAGCGCATCGTACTGAGACGATTCTATGATACCATTCTCCTCCAAGAGGTCATTGAGCGTATCGAGCATCTTTTGACCACTTCCCCCATTTGGGAAAGCATCCGTAATATTTTGAAGTACTAGCTTGGCACGCAAGAAGTCATCCTCCGATACCAATTCCATAGCAATCTCTATTACTCGCTCAATCGTTTGAGAGAGAAGGATGCACTTTGCTGTAGCCCCCTTGTGATTGCGTCCACGCTGATAAACGACCTGAATACCCTCACCCGACTCATTTTTGAGCTCAGGATCGACAATATCACCTCTATTGTAGAAATAGCGCTCCCCTGTCTGCATATCGTCTATAAATCCAAATTGATAGGTCGGCTTAAGCTCCACGATAGCACCAATTGCTGGCACTACAGACTGAAGATCATCTTCCGAGAGCTTAATCTCCTCGAAGGCTTGCTTCATGGCGTCCTTAATCTGATGCGACTTCTTACGCTCCTCCTCCATCCTTTTCCATGAATTAGCAAGAGCGGGATCACGCTGAGTCAGAAACTCCAGTGGAATCCTATCACCTGGCTTGTATTGCTTAAACTTTGGCTTTTCTGGGCGCTCTTGCTTGGCATTTTTAACCGAGTAATCTTGGTATCGTGACTGTGGATTGAAACTTCTATTAGTCCAAGCGTCACTGCTCTTACTACCTGCACGAAACTCAGGATTACGATCGTTATAATTAAGGTTTTTACCGGGTTTGCGTACAGACTCTTTAGAGAAACTATCAATAGCATCCTCCTTAACGCCAATAATATTACCATCCTCCGTTTCGATAACAATAAACGCATCGTTGATACTGAGGATACGTCCGCCCACTTCTTGCCCCTTTTGGGAGATATAAATGGTGTCTCCCTCACCAAATACTGTTTTAATAAACTCAATCATAATTACATTGCTCTTCAAAGAGATTTTCCACTACTTATATAAGTACCTCTAAGCATTATAGGGGAATAGCCCCGCACACAATACTTTAGGTTACAAATATAATCATTTGCACTAAAATAACCTCTCGCAGGGAGTTAAACCTAGTTAATTCTATGGCTTAAAAGTTTTCAGCACCTATGAATTGGGGAAGTTGCTTCAGCAGAAATAAGTTAAATAGTAGCCACTTGAGAAAAGAACAGTCCCGCTCTCCCTCATTTTCCCTCTGGTATTCAAAGAGAGTCTCTCTGGCGAGGGACTAGAGTTTTTCCCGAGAGAGACTAGAGTCTCTCCCCTGAGGGACTGGAGTCTCTCCCGCGAGGGACTGAGGCGAATAACGCTCCTAATGAATAGGAGCACATACACCACTTGACTTGAGAAGGGCTACTATGGAGTGGTAACAAGGTAGTTCTTGAGTAGTGCGAGTAAATATACTAGGAGCTCTCCAAGATGAGGCCAATTCTTATCTTAGAACGTAGTATACTTTATCCGACATTCCAGATATAAAGGAAAAATGGCTATATTTACAATCTGAACAACAAAACGAATATCGATGAGACAGAGAAGGACAAATAAACAGTTGCAAGAAGAGATTTTCGCAGCACTTCGCAGAGTATCCAAACGGACGGGTCTATCGGCCGTTACTCTAGCCCAAGTTGCGACAGAGGCTCGTATGGATCTGAAGGTTATCAAAAGAAGGTATCCTACTGAAAGCGACCTACTCGAAGCCTATGCTGCACAAATCGATAGCACAGTATCAGACTTCTTTAGAGAAACCTCGCTGATGAGCAAGGTGGAGCGGTATAGGACTATTTTTCAAGACTATATTCATTGGATTACGACCAATGAAGATCTCCAAAACTTGCTTATATGGGAGATTGCCGATACTACGGATAAGGGATTTCAAAGTAGTCAAAAACGTGATAGTCATATAGTGAGCCTATTGGAGGAGGACTTTGCTCCTCAGGCCAAGGGGGCTCGTAGAGAGCACCTTAGATATAAGATTATCCTATATCTAGCGGGTATCACTTATCTCTCTATGTACCGAGAGGGGCAGAATTTTATGGGTATCGATCATAGGAGTAAAGAGTCGCTTGAGGAAATTGACCTTATCCTTACCAGACTTCTAGAGGCATACTTCGACGGTATATCATGAGTATTAATCTGGCTCCCCTTGCCGAAAGGATGCGTCCTAAGTCGCTCTCTGAGTACTCGGGGCAGGAGCACTTGGTGGCTCCAGGTGCCCCACTCTATGAAATGATAGAGAGCGGATTACTGAGGAGTTTCATTCTTTGGGGACCTCCTGGAGTGGGCAAGACAACTCTTGCCCATATCATTAGCCAGCAGATGGGGCTACCCTTTTTCACTCTGAGCGCTGTATCAGCGGGTGTGAAGGAGGTAAGAGAGGTAATTCAGAAAGCCGAGGAGAGGCGAAAAGGACTCTTTAGTGGCGGTGGTACTCCGATACTTTTTATCGATGAGATCCACCGATTCAATAAGGCGCAGCAAGACTCCCTTCTCCAAGCAGTGGAGCAAGGGAGCATTACGCTGATTGGCGCCACCACAGAAAACCCATCTTTTGAGGTTATCCGACCGCTCCTATCTCGCTGTAGAGTATTTGTACTGAAGTCTCTCGATGCCAAGGCACTACTAGCACTTACCGAAAGGGTCATTAGAGAGGATGAAGTACTTCAGGAGTACCACTTTGAACTCCGAGAGACTGATGCGCTTTTCGCGGCTTCAGGAGGAGATGCTCGCAAACTTCTCAATATTATAGAGCTGCTCATCACTACACCTGAGGTGCAGAAGAGCAAGCAAGTGATTGTGACAAATGAAATGGTAGCTCATCACTTGCAACACAATCCCGCTGTGTACGACAAAGGGGGTGAGATGCACTACGACATTATTTCGGCATACATCAAAAGCGTAAGGGGAAGTGATCCCGATGCCGCTATATACTGGTTGGCTCGGATGATTGAGGGCGGAGAGGAACCTCGCTTCATAGCTCGAAGGCTATTGATACTCGCAGCGGAGGACATAGGGCTTGCCAACCCCAATGCCCTCCTTATAGCACAAAGCGCATTTGACGCAGTGGATAAGGTGGGATGGCCTGAGGGGAGGATTCCTCTGGCAGAGGCGACGATATACCTTGCCTGTAGCCCGAAGAGTAATTCGGCTTACCTCGCAATCAATAGTGCACTTGCCTATGTGCGGAATAATCCCCCACACCCTGTGCCGATGCACTTGAGGAATGCGCCTACAGAGTTGATGGACGAACTTGGATACGGCAAAGGATATATCTATCCTCATGATTATCCAGGGCATTACGCGCCACAACAGTATATGCCGGAGGAACTTAGAGGCGAGCATTTTTGGAACCCCGCTGACAATGCCCATGAGACGAAGTTGGCACAGAACAAAAACACGTATAGATAAGATATGAAGATTGAGCAAGGATTTGAGCTAAAGGCGCTCAATACATTTGCAATGGCTTGCAAAGCGAGTTATTATATAGAGGTAGAGACCAAAGAAGACGCACTCAAGCTCTCTCGTGATGAGTACTTTCGAACGCTACCTATGATGATTAAGGGTGGTGGTAGCAATCTCCTATTTGTGGGAGACTTTCGCGGAGCCGTACTCCACTATTCGGGTCAGAGCATGATAGTAGTGGAGGAGGATAGCACCTCAGTACTCTACAGAATAGAAGCTGGAAAGAACTGGCACGAACTCGTCATGGAGTGTGCAGAGAATGGGCTTTGGGGAATAGAAAACCTAGCGCTTATCCCTGGAGAAGTAGGAGCTTCGGCGGTGCAAAATATTGGAGCATACGGAGCGGAGGCTAGTCAGGTGATTGAGCAGGTACACTCTATTAATCTGGAGACAGGCGAAGAGCACACTTGGAGCAATGCTGATTGCCACTACGCATATAGGTACTCTATATTTAAGGAGAAGGCACAGCAGTTTCATCTTATCTATGCAGTCGATATTCGACTCTCCAAGGTGGCTAAGCCTAATCTCGACTACTCAGGTCTCCAAAGCCTATCGAGTGAGACTAATTTGACGCCCCTAATGGTCGCCAATAAGGTTATTGAGGTAAGGGAGAGTAAGCTCCCCGACCCACAAGAGCTGCCCAATGGGGGTAGCTTCTTTATGAATCCGATAGTGAATCGACAGACTTTCACTCATCTACTGCTAGACAACCCAAGCATGCCGCACTATATCATATCAGAGCAGGAATATAAAATTCCAGCGGCCTGGCTCATAGAGCAGTGTGGACTGAAGGGATACCGGGAAGGGAATGTAGGGACTTACCCAAAGCAACCTCTAGTAATTGTCAATTATGGAGGTGCCTATAGCCATGAGGTAGTCGACTTTGCGGAGATGATTATCCGCACTGTAAGGGAGAAGTTCGGTATTGAACTGCACCCTGAGGTACGATTTGTAAAGAGTGGCACTCAGGGGAGTCTTAGATAGATATAGCGGTATGAGCAAACTGATGTTTCTTGGTACTGGCACGAGTACTGGCATACCTGAGATAGGATGCTCCTGCGATACCTGTAGGTCTACTGACCCTCGCGATAAAAGATTTAGAGCTTCGGCGCTCGTACAATTTGGCGGAGAGGATATTCTTATCGACTGTGGTCCTGATGTGCGTAGCCAATTACTCGCTGCGGATTGCCAAAATCTTGATCGCATACTACTCACACATGAGCACTATGATCATACGGGCGGAATCGATGATATGCGCCCTTTATTCCGAGACAAACCCGAGGTGCCTGTATATGCTGAGCCGAATGTGATTAAGGCAATACAGCTACGGCTTCCGTATGCTTTTGTAGAAAAGCCCTATCCTGGTGTGCCACATATCGTTAACCATGAGATAGATGTAAATAAGGAGATTCCGCTCAAAGATAGTCGATGTGTAGAACCCTTCCGAGTGATGCACGGCAGGTTGCCCATTGTGGGTTACAAGTTTGGTGACCTTGCCTATATCACAGACTGTAAGACGCTCCCAGAGGAGACGATAGAAAAGATTACAGAAGTGAAAGTCCTCGTGATTAATGCCCTCCGCTTGTATGAGCACATGGCTCATCTTTCTCTTTCCGAGGCACTTGATTTGATAAAGGTAATCCAGCCCGAAAGAGCATATCTTACGCATTTTGCTCATACCTTCGGAAAACATACTACGCTACAAGGCTACTGTCCGGCAGGGGTATTTCCTGCCTACGACGGACTAGTGGTTGATTTCTAGTATATGCTTACGGAGCAAATCACAGAGATAGCTGAAGGGCTTGGAATAGATGCTATTGGCTTTGTGCCTATACAAAAAGTCGACTCTGAAGCCTTGGCACAGTACGACTCTTGGTTGGCAAGCGGGAAGCAAGCCGGTATGGAATACCTTGAGAAGTACAAGGAGCAGCGTGAAGACCCGCAGCTCCTACTCCCCGAGGCGAAGAGCGTGATTGTAATCGCTGTGAGCTATTATCCCGCTGAGCTACAACCTAGCGATGCTCCTCAGATTGCTAAGTACGCTCTCGGGCGTGACTACCACAAGGTGATTAAGCAATTGCTCCTTACTCTTGCAAGGTGTATAGAAACAGAGGTAGCCGCACACAGGTATCGTCCTTTAGTGGATACAGCTCCTTTTATGGAGCGCTACTGGGCTAAGAGATCTGGTATAGGTTTTGTGGGGAAGAATAGTAACCTCATTGTGCCTCGTGTGGGGAGTTTTGTCTTTCTTGGCGAACTTCTGACTTCGCTCGAGCTATCTAGCGAACTCGTTTGTGCCAAAAGCTGCGGTAGCTGTCGCAGGTGTATCGAGTCTTGCCCTACAGGAGCACTCTCAGAAGATGGGCTGGATGCTCGGCGCTGTATCAATTACCTTACTATTGAGCACAGGGGCGACATTCCTCAAGATCTATCAAGGAGATTCGGCAAACGGCTCTATGGCTGCGACACTTGCCAAGATGTATGTCCGCACAATAGAGCGCCACGCCCCACAAGACACTTTCCATCTTCTCCACAACTACTTAAGCTCAAATGGGAGGATGTAAGAGAGCTAGATGAAATACGGTATGCCCAAATATTCTATGGCTCGGCTACTACGCGGGCGAAGCTAGAGGGGATGCAACGAAACGCAATGATCTACACAATTAATAATAAGCAATCATGAAAAAGGTACTTACACTACTCGTAGCCTTACTCCTATTTTCGTGCTCTGAAGGGAGCAAAAAGGTAGAGCTACGACTTACTGATTATGGCGCTGTAGTCGATGATGCTACGCACGACAATGCCACAGCACTGCTAGATCTTCTGGAGGACGCCCATAAAGCGTCGGCAGAGGGCAAAGAGGTAGTCATCTATCTCCCCAAGGGCAATCTCCACATCTATCAGGAGCATCTTCCTCTTCATCAGCTGTATATCTCCAATCACGACCACGTGGTTCAGCGCCCAGTAGCGATGATGCTAGAGGGGTTGAATAACGTTAGCATACAGGGTGAGGAGACCCACTTGGAGTTCCACGGTCGTCTTATCCCTATTGTCCTGAAGGAAAGCAGCAATATCCATTTAGAGGGCTTCTCTATCGACTTTCCACGTCCAGCAATGAGCCAAATAGAGGTTTTAGAGGTAGATAAAGAGCACAACGATGCCAAAGTAAAAGTGCTTGGCGAGACCGAGTATCGCATCGAGGGTAATCAGTTTGTACTCATAGGTGAGACCTACGAACAACCTCTATTCACTATGCTGGCGTTTGATAAAGACGGTCACATGAAATGGAATAGATCTGACCCTACCTTTAACCCTGAAGCGATAGAGGAGACAGGAGACCACCAACTTCAGCTGCGCAACTGGGACGAAGCACAGTACCTAGAAGTTGGCGATAGGTATGCTCTACGCTCCTACTATCGCCCTACTCCAAGTATCGTGATTATGGATTCTAAGACTATTGAAGTCAAGAATGTCTCTGTACACTTTGCTGAGGGGATGGGGCTTGTAGCGCAGAATAGCACTGACCTAACTTTAGATGGTTTCCACGTAGCCCTATCGGATGGTAGTGAAAGAGTCTTTACTACTGTAGCCGATGCGACACATTTCTCAGGGTGCCGTGGCAAAATCATTTCTACCGATGGGCTCTATGAAAACATGGCAGATGATGCTATCAATGTACATGGTACCTATCTTAGGGTAGATAGTATTAATGGCAATGAACTCATTGGTACCTTTGCCCATGGTCAAAGTTTCGGTTTCAGATGGTATGAAGTGGGAGATAGCCTTAGGCTTATCTCTCGAGAGACCCTGTTGCCTATAGCTACTTACTTACCTACAAAGGTAGAAGTGCTCTCTACTACTCAGATAAAGATGACTTTTTCCGAACCACTTCCACAGACCTCCAAGGCGCTTGCGGTAGAAAACCTCACGGCTCATCCTGAAGTACTATTTTCGAAGAGTACAGTTCGAAACAACCGTGCACGAGGCGCCCTATTCTCAACTCCAAAGCGTGTAGAGTGCACCGATAATACCTTCGACCATACCCACGGCAGTGCAATCCTACTTACAGGAGATGCCAATGGTTGGTACGAGAGCGGACCTTGCGAAGAGGTAGTCATTACGGGTAATCACTTTATCAATGCCCTCACTAGCCTATACCAGTTTACTGATGGTATCATATCTATCTCTGCTCAGATGCCTCAGATGGTAGAGGGCGAGTACTTCCATGGTCGAGTAGTAGTAGAGAACAATGTCTTTGACAACTTCCCTACCCCTATCTTCTATGCCAAGTCACTACGGGAACTTGTATTCAAGAACAACACAATCAATATCAATAACGATTACACATCCCTCTTTGAAGATCCCAATGCTCGACTCTATAATGTTGGCACCTACATCAGTGACGACCCCAATACACCTCTTACAGACTGCAAAGACACTACAGTATCGCTATTTTAAGAGGAACTACGCTAAGGTGTAAAAGTATTAAGGGTGAGCTAAACATAAGTTCAGCACACCCTTAATATTTATAGTCTAACTAGGTGATTACTCCTCAGTAGTCTCCTCCTTCTTAGGATTGAGGATATCGTGAAGCTCATTCACAGTTACCTGCTTAGTCTCTAGCTTTACCTTATCCTGCATAGCCTTACCCACTTTCTGCTCTAAGATATTCATCTCTACAGAGTAAGCGAAGTTGCTATCCTCTAGTTGCTTATTGGCATAGTTAGCTACGATCTCATGGTCAGGATTAGTCCAGCCCATCTGAGCGAATTGGTTACGAACCATCTCGTATGCGAAGCCACGTACATCCTCCTCAGATACCTCGAGCTTCTCCTCATTGGCTAGATGACGAACGTATAGTTCACGCTTTAGGCTCTTGATAAGTGCTTCCTTATTAAGGTTCTTCAGACCCTCTTCGTCATCGTTGCGTTTTAGATTGTCGCTGTACCACTCGATGATTAAGTCGTCAGCAAGCTCTAGCTTTGAAGCCTTCTCATCCTTAGCGAAGTCTAGGAAGTCTGAGGTAAACTTATAGTCCGCATTGCCCTGCTCTGCAGCCTCCATATACTCACGAATCTTTGCCTTAGCCTCATCCTCGTTCGTTACCTTACCCTCACCAAATACGCTGTCGAAGAACTCCTGATCCAGTTCTGCTGGCACCATGTGACGAATAGTCTCAATCTGGAAGCTAAACTCCTTATCCTTAAGGCTCTCAACTTCCTCTTTCTCAATACCAATAAGAGAACTAAGCTCTGCCTCATTGCCATTGAACGCCTTGTATGGGTTGAATACCACTACAGAGCCCTTACCTGCATCCTTAAACTTAGCCTTCTCATCCTCATCCTTCATAAAGTCAGGATAGATGGTAACATTCTCACGTACGATGCCATCCTCCTTACGGGTATCACCATCGAGCTCTGCAATATCACCACCAACTACTGCATTCTCTACAACTTGGTCGGTCTCCTGCATGCGTGAGCTACCCTGCTGCATATCTTCGAGCTGCTTTGCCACCTCCTCCTCGGTTACAGTCACCTCATATTTTGTGAAGGTCTTTCCGCTAAAGTCTGTATCATACTCTGCTGGATGAAGGGCGAGCTTGAAGAAGAGGGTCATATCCTCCTTTGTCATCTCTACACCATTGTTCTCCTCTGGAATAGCCCAGCCGATAACCTTATATTCCTTCTCCTTGATAAACTCATCTACGAGCTTGCCTACCATACGATTGATTACCTCATAGCGAACACCCTCACCATACATCTTCTCAATCATACCTACAGGAGCCTTGCCCTCCCTAAAGCCTTTCACCTTAGCACTACGAGCTACATGCTTCAGCTCCTTCTTGTGCTCATCCTGGTAATCGATCTTTGCTACATCTACTTGGAGACGTACAAAACCCTCCTTCTGCTCAACTATTGAGATATTCATTTCTCTAAATCTTAATACTATAGTAGTTATTACTTATTTCCAAAGAATTATCGGCAAATATACCTCTTTTCCACCACATAAGACAATAGAGGCGCACCCAAATAGCCTTGGGTACGCCTTCTAAGTGCCTTTATCAAGATAATGCCAGATTAGCGATTTGCGTAGCGCTTAGCCACCTCATCCCAATTGGTGATATCCCAAATCTTACCGAGGTGCTCAGCACGACGATTCTCAAAATCTACATAATAAGCATGCTCCCATACATCTGCACCGAATAGAGGTGTAAGACCATCAACGACAGGGTTACCTGCGTTGCTGTACTTATTGATAGAAAGGTTACCATCCTTATCGGTTGCTAACCATGCCCAGCCAGCACCGAATAGGGCAGTAGCATCTGCCTCGAACTGCTTCTTAAACTCTGCGAAGCTACCCCACTTAGCCTCGATAGCCTTTAGGAGGTCACCCGTTGGCTCACCACCCTTATTAGGTGCGAACTGTGTGAAGTAGAGGTTATGATTAAGGGTCTGACCAGCATTATTAAAGATGCCGCCCTCAGACTTCTTCACGATATCTACGAGCTCCATATTTGCAAACTCGGTACCCTCGATGAGCTTATTGAGGTTATTTACATAGGTCTGGAGGTGCTTACCATGGTGCAGACCAATAGTAGTTGCGCTGATTACTGGCTCCAAAGCATCAGGAGCATAAGGTAGTTTTACTAGTTCAAACTTCATATTCGCTTCTTTCTTATTAGTTGTTGTTACTTCTACGTCTTCTTTTTGCATCTCTGCCGTGTTGGTCTCTACCCTCTTAACATCAAAAGAGGAAAGCCCGATAAGTAGCGATGCTAGTGCTACAGTAATGTATCTTGTCTTCATTCAAAACATTCACGCATTATTGCGCTTCGGTTATATAACAACACATGACTCGAAAAGGTTTATTGAGAGAATAAAAAAGGCTCCACACTCTCTCAATTAATGGTGAGTGCGGAGCCTAAAATCTAGATTGCTCTCAGATTACTTGTTAAGGTTGAGAGCGGCACCTGCCTTGAAACGAACTACCTTTCGAGCAGCAATCTTCATCTTCTTGCCAGTCTGAGGATTTACACCCTCGCGAGCAGCACGCTCTGAAACAGAGAAGGTACCAAAGCCTAGGATAGCAATCTTTTCGCCCTTCAACATCTCCTCACGAATAACCTCGATACCAGCATCAACGGCTTTCTTAGCGTCAACTTTAGTTAGTTCACCTTTTTCTGCAATAGCAGCAATAAATTCAGTCTTATTCATATTAAAACAAATTTAAAAATGGAAGTATATAAAATTATCATTTTTGCAATTCTTAGTAAAGTCATCTATCTCTATGGACAAAGCCCTCACTAATTCATGTCCAAATATAGTGTAATTATTCGTAAAACCAAGTAGATATGACTATTTTTAGATTTTTTACATATTAAATATTGACTTTACACCTATATAAAAGGGTATACAGCACTATTATTGATATCTCCTCAAGTTATGAGAGGTCAATGATTACGTGGATGGTAGTTCAGGATGTCATCTCTGAGCTTACTTCTATCAATATGTGTGTAAATTTCAGTTGTAGAAATATCGGCATGCCCTAGCATATCACGAATGGCTTGTAGGTTGGCTCCACCCTCCAAAAGATGTGTAGCGAAAGAGTGCCTAAAGGTATGCGGCGAGATTTCTTTCTCTAGGCCTATGCGTTCGGCCAGCTCCTTGATCACCATAAATACCATTTGCCGAGAAATGCCAGTGCGAATACGGTTAAGAAACACATGATGGGTGTATCCTGGCTTTGCCTCTACAGCGTGACGAATGGGCAAATAATCCATAATCCGCTCTACTGCACTTTCAGACATAGGCACCAATCGCTCTTTACTACCTTTACCTACCACTCGGATGTACTTCTCCTCCAAAAAGAGGGATGGAAATGTGAGGTCGCAAGCCTCTGATACCCTAAGCCCACAACTATACAGAAGCTCTATAAGCGCCGCATTTCTCACTCCATTGGACGTATCAAGGTCTATCGCACCGATAAGTTCATCCACCTCCTCCACCGTCAGTACTTCAGGCAGATGCTCCGATACTTTAGGGCCTTCGAGGGTCTCCGTAGGATTATCTTCTAGAATCTCCTCCAATTCTAGAAAACGGTAAAAGCTTTTCACCCCACTCACCGTTCGGCGAAGGCTCTTTTGCCTCAGTCCAAGATCGGAGAGATATGCCAAAAAACCTTCTAATTCCTCATACGTAAGCTCGAGATATGACTTCTCTCGCATCTCGGCATACTCAACCAAGTGCTGCACATCCCTACCATAGCTCACGATGCTATTCTCTGCTAAATTTCGTTCTAGCAGCAGGTAATCACGATAATCCTGCAGTAGCTCATCTATTTTTCTATCTTTCATACCCCAAAGTTACCACTTTCTAGAGCTATTCCATAGCTTGTCTAAGTAGTAGAGCCATAGCGCTTTGTGATAGTCTACTGAGTACACAAATTTATTCCTAGGAATAAATAAAACTTTCCCTAGAGATAAATATTTTTATTTGTACAGAAAAATAAATTTATTCCTAGGAATAAATTTTCTTACTTGCGCGAGCCACAATGAATGCTCTACGGAGAAGATTTTGGGAGTATAGAACATGGTGGGAATGATACCTATTTGGTGGGGCGAGAAAAAAGGGTTAAGTTTGCCAATAGATTTATTTGAGTAACGACTGGAGCTGGATCCAGTGAAGGGGTGCCACTATTATAATTGTAGTGTGCTGAGAAGATACCCTTAGAACCTGATGCAGGTAATGCTGCCGTAGGAATAAGAGTTACGCGTTATTCTGGGTCTCCCAGGAGTTACGAGTTACGGCTACGCAGCATCTTTTGAAGGGATTCTGCGTAGCCGTAACTCGTAACTGTTATTATAGGCAAACACATGAAATACCTACCTACACTGACCATTGCGGGTTCAGATTGCTCAGGAGGAGCAGGCATACAGGCGGATATCAAGACGATGTCAGCACTAGGATGCTACGCTATGTCGGTGATTACCTCGATTACTGCCCAAAATACATGTGGGGTAAGGGCTGTACTACCGCTTCCTGTAGAGCTAGTGAGGTCTCAGCTAGAAGCTATCTTGGAGGATATTCCTCCATTAGCCATCAAGATAGGTATGCTCTATAATTCTGATATTATCCATTGTGTAGCAAGCTTACTTCAGGAGTGTGATATCCCTCTTGTGATAGACCCTGTAATGGTTGCCACCAGTGGTGACAGACTTATCGACAACACGGCCGTAGAGCTATTTACGAGGCAATTACTTCCACTCTCCACACTCATCACTCCTAATCTTCAGGAGGCCGAGGTACTCTCGAAAACCAAGATGACTTCTCAGCATGCTCTTGAGGAGGCTGGACAATGGTTCCTCTCTCACGGTGCGAGAGCGGTGCTCATCAAAGGAGGTCATACTTGGGAGAAAGAGGCTACCGACTATCTTTTCCATAATGACGGTTGCCAAACCTTTACCCATAGTAGGATTGAGAGTCCCAACACGCATGGCACCGGCTGCACCCTATCCTCTGCTATTACCGCATACCTTGCACAAGGGCAGACCCTTTCACAGGCTGTTGCCCTTGGGAAGTTATACCTCACTGAAGCGTTATTGTCGGGCAAAGACCTAAGTATAGGGCATGGACATGGTCCTGTAGATCATTTTTATAACCCTCAAAAGAGCATCAAACGATGAAGACACTACAGTTTATCACTCATCAGACAGAGAGACACAGTTATCTGGATGGCGCTTTACTCGCCCTCAAAGGTGGATGCAGGTGGATACAACTGCGCATGAAGGGGGCAACAAGAGAGCAAATCCTAAAGGAGGGGAGGCCGTTGCGTGAGCTTTGTGACGAGTACCAAGCAACCATGATTCTCGATGATCATGTAGAGCTAGTCAATGAGCTGGGTGCTGATGGAGTGCACTTGGGTCAAAAGGATATGCCCATAGCTGATGCTCGTGCCTTACTAGGAGAGAAGTATATCATTGGCGGTACGGCAAATACCCTAGCAGAGATTCGGAGGCATTATGAGCATGGAGCAAACTACGTAGGTTGTGGACCCTTCAGGTTTACCACTACGAAGGAGCAGCTTGCCCCTACCCTTGGCTTGGAGGGCTACCGCATGTTACTCAAAGAGATGAAGGAGGAGGGTATGGAGCTTCCTCTAGTAGCTATTGGAGGCATCACAAGGGAAGATATTCGTCCCCTTATTGAGCTAGGGGTTTCTGGGATTGCACTGAGTAGTACTGTGCTATGTGCAGCAGACCCGACTGAAGAAGTGAAGAAGATTCTAAATGAAATAAAGCAATTATGAAGCAGGACTTTAAGATTAAATACCCCAATTCGGAGAAGATTTACCTTGCAGGTAAGCTATTCCCCGAGATTAGGGTAGGCATGAGGAAAATCAACCAACTACCAACCGTAGCTAAAGATGGTACGAGGCGTGAAAATCCTTCGGTGATTGTATACGATACCAGTGGCGTCTATAGCGACCCAGAGGTAACTATCAATCTTGAGAAAGGATTACCTAAACTACGCCAGCCTTGGATAGACGGACGTGAGCACACTCAGCTTTACTATGCTAAGCAGGGGGTAATCACTCCTGAAATGGAGTATGTGGCTATCAGGGAGAACATGAACTGTGAGGAACTCGGCATAGAGACCTACATCACGCCTGAATATGTGTGCTCAGAAGTGGCAGCAGGTAGAGCTGTAATCCCAGCTAATCATAAGCACCCCGAGACTGAGCCCATGATTATCGGCACCAACTTCCTCGTGAAGATCAATACCAATATTGGCAACTCAGCTATGGGCTCTAGCATAGAGGAGGAGGTAGAGAAGGCAATCTGGAGCTGCAAGTGGGGTGGAGATACCGTAATGGATCTCTCTACGGGGAAAAATATCACAGAGACCCGTGAGTGGATTCTTAGGAATAGCCCTGTACCTGTAGGCACAGTACCTATGTACCAAGCTTTTGAGAAAGTAAATGGAAAGATAGAAGACCTCTCATGGGAGGTATTTAGAGATACTCTACTAGAGCAGTGTGAGCAAGGAGTGGACTACTTCACGATACACTGCGGTATACGTCTACAAAATATTCACTTGGCCGATACCCGACTCACGGGCATAGTAAGTAGAGGAGGTAGTATCATCTCCAAATGGTGTGAAATCAATAACGAGGAGAGCTTCCTCTACAGCCACTTCGACGATATCTGTGATATCTGTCGTAAGTATGATGTGGCGCTTTCACTAGGAGACGGACTCAGACCTGGTTCTACTTTTGATGCCAACGATAAGGCTCAGTTTGCCGAACTCGACACAATGGGCGAACTCGTGGAGCGCGCTTGGGCTAAGGATGTACAGGTATTTATTGAAGGTCCTGGACACGTGCCGATGCACAAGATCAAGGAGAATATGGAGCGCCAAATAGAGAAGTGCCATGGAGCACCATTCTACACCCTTGGTCCTATTGTCACAGATATTGCTCCGGCTTATGATCACATCACAAGCGCTATCGGGGCTTCGATGATTGGCTGGTATGGTACAGCCATGCTTTGCTACGTTACACCTATGGAGCATCTTGGTCTACCAGACAAGGAAGATGTGCGTACTGGCGTAGTTACCTATAAGATTGCGGCACATGCTGCTGATCTTGGCAAGCAACATCCTGCGGCTGCAATTCGGGACAATGCCTTAAGCAAGGCAAGGTACGAATTTAGGTGGAAAGATCAGTTTAACCTCTCTTTAGACCCTGAGAAAGCCGAGGAGTATTACCGTAAGAGTAATCCAACGGATGCTCGCTTCTGCTCGATGTGTGGACCGAACTTCTGTGCTATGAGGATTAGCCAGACAATAGATAATGAATGTAACAATAAGTAATAATATAGTATTTATGATTGAGAAGACGGTATCTGCTGGGATTATTACCCGCTATTTTGAGAAGCTAAATGATTGTCTCGACCTAGACGTTGCTATCGTAGGCGGAGGTCCTTCGGGCATTATTGCCGCATACTACCTCGCGAAAGCTGGACTGAAGGTAGCACAGTTCGACCGCAAGCTCTCTCCAGGTGGAGGTATGTGGGGTGGCGCAATGATGTTCAACGAGATCGTGTTCCAAGAGGAAGCGCTGGAAATTGTGAAGGAGATGGACATCAATTACACCCCTTACACTGATAACCTCTATACTATGGACTCTGTAGAAAGTACGGCTGCTCTACTATATAGGGCTGTTCATGCTGGGGCTAAGATATTCAACTGCTATTCTGTAGAGGATGTAGTATATAAGGAGGATAAGGTAAGTGGCGTAGTGGTGAACTGGACGCCTGTACTCCGCGAAGGGATGCACGTAGACCCTCTAAATATCATGGCAAAGTGTGTAATTGATGGCACAGGTCACGATAGCGAGATTTGCCAAGTGGTAGCTAAGAAGAATGGCGCTACGCTCAATACTTCTACCGGAGGTGTTGTGGGCGAACGCTCCCTTGATGTCGTGACGGGTGAGAAAATGGTTGTAGAAGGGACAAAGGAGATTTATCCTGGACTTTACGTGTGTGGTATGGCTTCGTCTGCAGTTTACGGAACACCTCGCATGGGACCTATCTTTGGCGGCATGATGATGAGTGGCAAGAAGGTCGCTGATATGATCATCGAGAAACTAAAGAAATAAGACAAATGGGGAGTAGAGCTCATGGGCACTACTCCCCATTTATAATATCTTATGAAGGTAATAGTACTGACTCCCCCTACTCCTTTTCCCTCGGAGCGGGAGATGATCAAGGAGATTATCGAAGAGGGAATCTATAGGCTACACCTCCGTAGACCCGACTGGAGCGAAGGTGAGACGAGGGATTTCCTTGAGAGTTTCTCGGCAGACCAACTCTCTGGAATCGTACTGCACGACCACCATCAGCTATCGGAGGAGTACCCTATTGGGGGAGTCCATTTCAATAGACGCCATCCCTTTATCCGCCATTACCACTTCCCCTGCTCTATTTCTTGTCATACTCTAGAGGAGGTACAGATTTATAAACCACAGGTCAATTACTTATTTCTAAGCCCCATATTCGATAGTATATCAAAGGAAGGGTACGGCTCGGCGTTTTCGCTAGATGAGCTTCGGGAAGCTGGTGATCTTATCGACCAACACGTATTTGCACTAGGAGGGGTGTCCTTGGATAAGTTACCGCTTCTCCGAGAGCTATCTTTCGGAGGAGTGGCTCTACTTGGTGACTTTTGGCAACACGCTGCTACGTCTCATTACATAAGGAATTATCTGTAACTTTGTGCCACAAAAAAGAGACACCACTATGACTAGCGATGTCTCTAAAGTAGCTCCGACGGGAATCGAACCCATATCTAAAGTTTAGGAAACTTTTGTTCTATCCGTTGAACTACAGAGCCAGTACCCAAACGTGGTGCAAACTTACTACATTTTTAGCTTATATGCAAGGAAGAAAGAGAATAAGTGTGGTGACTATCTGCTACAATGCCTATGAGGAGTTACAATACACCCTCAGGTCTGTGGCGGAGCAAAGCTACCCATTCATTGAATATATTGTTGTTGATGGTGCTTCTACAGATGGCTCGAACGAACTCTTTGAGTCTTATCGAGCAGATATAGATGTCCTGATTTCTGAGCCCGACAAAGGCATCTACGACGCAATGAATAAGGGAATTAAGGCAGCGACAGGAGATTATCTTTGTTTTATGAATGCGGGGGATACTTTCCACTCCACTACCACACTTGAAGAGGTATTTGCCCAAGTGGGAACCAATCATCCTGATGTCATATATGGCGAAACGGACATGGTGGATACAGATCGTCGCTTCTT
Source organism: Porphyromonas levii (assembly GCF_018206105.1). NCBI lineage: Bacteria > Pseudomonadati > Bacteroidota > Bacteroidia > Bacteroidales > Porphyromonadaceae > Porphyromonas > Porphyromonas levii. The sequence continues at coordinate 7,896 of NZ_JADRGN010000027.1, read as the reverse complement.
GAGGCATAGACGTCTCTCTGCCCCTCAGGTGCTGACGAAAGATAGCTTTCTCAGAGGGATGCTCGTCTGTCACCAGTCTTTCTATCCACGAAGAGAGCTAGCTCCGCTGTATAATCTCTCCTATCGTTTTTCTAGCGACTTTGACTGGTGTATTCGCATCCTAAAGCAAAGCCAGCGTAATCACAATACCCACTTGGTTCTTACTGACTATCTCTCAGAGGGGGTCACGACACAAAACCATAAGGCATCACTCCGTGAGCGGTTCCAGATTATGAGGCACCACTATGGACTAGCGCGTACCCTACTCTCCCATGCCTATATTTTGCTGCGTAGTATCCTAAAGAGATAATCAATGTTGCCCGATCTACGTTTTCTCTGAACAAATGAAATAGCCGTGACACCCAAGGTATCACGGCTATTATATTATCCTAAACTCTCAGTATTACTGGAGGCGGAATTGTACTGGGAGTGTGAAGCGTGCACGTACTGGCTTACCAGTCTGCATACCAGGCTTCCACTTAGGCATCTGCTTTACCACGCGGATTGCCTCCTTGTCAAGGTTGGAGTCAACACCACGTGCAATCTGAACGTTAGAGATAGAACCATCAGGCTCAACAACGAATGACACCATTACACGACCCTGAATGTTATTCTCTGCTGCGATTGGCGGATACTGAATATTCTTGCTCAGCCACTTCATCATCGCTGCCTGACCACCAGGGAACTCTGGCATCTCCTCTAGGTACTCGAAGATGTGGTCGTCTGCTACTTCCTCACGGCTACGCTGTGCAGGAGCTGGAGGAGTAAAAGTCTGCTGTAGCTTGTTAGCTGCGTCGTCTACAGAAGCAATCTGAACATCAGCTACCTTTACATCGTCCTCAACGATGGTTAGCTCCTCTACAACAACCTCTTGCTGAATCTCAGGCTCTGGAGGTGGAGCTTGCTCCTCCTCAGGAGTAATCTGAATATCCTCAATCTCCTCGAGGACTACATTCTGGGAAATCTCCTCTACAGTTATTTCCTTATTACCCCACTCAAAGGCAACAAAGACAGTAGCCAAGGCAACGACCAAACCCATCAGGAAGAATAAACCCTTGTTATTCTCCAGATTTGCTCTGTCCGTCTTCTTTTGTCTCATAATTTGTTTTGTCTTAGTATATTGTAATCAATTTCTGTCGATAGTACCTAGAGGGCTAGCTATACAAACTGCCTCTCACCCCACAAATGTACACATTTTATTGATATCTCCAACATTTTCTGGGGCTATTATCATCTCCTACTGCTATATATCGTGATATAGTAAAGTAAGGTAGCAATCGAACCGATAGCAGCAGCAAAATAAGTGTATGCGGCACTACGTAATGCTGTAGCAGCCATTGGCTGTTGTTCGTAGCTGGTGACCCTAGAACGCTCTAGCCATACTAGAGCCCTTCTACTCGCATCTACCTCTACAGGTAGAGTGATGATACTAAAGAGCGTTGTGAGTGCAAATAGTATGATTCCAGCGAGCAACAGTTGAGGGAATGAATTCACAAGGAAAATACCTGCGAGCAGGACCCACTGTACTATATTGGAGGAGAACTGCACCGCAGGGACTAGCGCTGATCTCATCTTGAGTGGGGCATACCCTACAGCATGCTGCACAGCATGACCCGTCTCATGAGCTGCAACTGCTGCTGCCATTACACTATTGGAGCTGTAAACCGCCTCGCTTAAGTTGATGGTGCGATTGGCAGGATTGTAGTGATCTGTGAGTAGTCCTGAGGTTGAAATCACCTGCACATCCGTGATGCCATTTTCCTGGAGCATTCGTTCAGCGACTTCTCTTCCAGTAAGCCCACTATCGAGACGAATCTTGGAATACTTCTTAAATTTTCTCTTGAGGTTCCACTGAACAAGCATGCCCAGTATCATCACCCCAAACATCAATATATATGCTGTTGGTATCCACATGTCTTAAAAACCTTCTCTTATAATGGTCTGCGCCCTATCTGGACCGACAGAAACGATACGGATAGGTACGCCTAAGTACTCTTCGATGAACTGAATGTACGCCTTGAAGTCTGCCCCAAAGTCTGCCTCCGAAGTTGACTTAGTCATATCAGTATGCCAGCCTTTGAAACTCTTGTACACGGGCTTTACTTGCTCATTTAGTTCAAATGGCATCTGAGTGGTCTCCACCCCGTCAATCTCATAAGCGACACAAGCCTTTACCTCATCAAAAGTATCTAGCACATCGCTCTTCATCATGATCAAGTCGGTAACGCCATTGAGCATCACAGTATATTTTAGTGCCACGAGGTCTATCCAGCCACATCTACGCTTACGACCAGTAACGGAGCCAAACTCATGACCTAGTTCACACATAAGGTCACCTGTCTGGTCGAATAGCTCGGTAGGAAATGGACCAGCACCTACTCTTGTGCAATAGGCCTTGAAAATACCAAATACGCGACCGATACGACTAGGTGCTACGCCCAGACCTGTGCAAGCACCAGCACTAATAGTATTCGATGAAGTCACAAATGGGTAAGAACCATAATCAATATCCAAAAGTGAACCTTGAGCCCCCTCTGCCAATACCGCCTTATCCGCTGCTAGGGTGTTATTTACCAAGAACTCACCATCTACGATTTGGTACTCCTTAAGCGCCTCTACAGCTTCCATCCATCGGTTTTCAAGCTCTGAGAAATTAGGAGCCAACTCTTCTAGTGAGGTGCCAAGTGCCTTAAGCTGTCCTACGTGTCGCTCCTTGGCTGATTCGTAGCGAGACTTGAAGTCATTAGAAAGGATATCCCCTACCCTTACGCCATTACGACTAATCTTATCGGTATATGTAGGACCAATACCCTTACCCGTTGTCCCCACCTTCTTATCGCCCTTTGCTCGTTCACTTGCGGCATCTAAAAGGCGGTGAGTAGGCAATATCAAATGGGTCTTCTTGGAGATGACCAAACGAGCTTGGATATCCAATCCACCTTCCTTCAGTGCATTCGCCTCCTCTACAAAGAGTACGGGATCAAGTACCACGCCATTGCCAATCATATTGGTCATACCCTGGAATACACCCGATGGGATTGAACGAAGTACGACCTTTTTGCCCTCAAACTCTAAGGTATGCCCTGCGTTCGGACCACCTTGAAATCTTGCTACTAAGTCGTACTTAGGTGTGAGCACATCCACTACCTTACCTTTTCCCTCGTCGCCCCATTGGAGACCCAAGAGTACATCTACTTTCTTCATATCCTAATTATATATTTTATATCGTAGTCGATAAAACTTTCGTTATTAGTCATACGCTCCCCTTCAAACATCACAAATATACACATTATTCGTATTACGTAGAGTAAACGCACGAGCAAAGATGCTAAATCGCAGCGAAAACGGGGAATGGGGCATTAGTAACAGGAGCCTTGCAAGAGTCACTTTGTCTTAATCGCTTCTTTTGCTTTACGATCGTTCTCTAGTTGTAGACGTCGATTATGTCTATCCAAACCTCTTTGTAGTTCGGCTATATCTAGTAACCCTTGAGCATAGAAGTAACTCTTGGTGATTGCTTCCCTTGCCTTATTATCCAAGGCAAAGCTCCTCGATTTCTTGCCATTTTGTAGTCCAAAGGCAACCTTTAGGGTGGCTCTCTCAGGTGCGTTGGCTATAAACCCAGCTACTCTTAGGGCTTTATCTGCTGCGAAAGTAAGCCTCTCGTAGTGGCGTCCTAGGTCTTCATATCGATAGTTGGGCCCTCCATCATACGCCAAAGTATCACTCGAGATAAATGTATTTCCAGTACTCTCTGTGACCAAGATATGAGTTACGCCAATGGGGCTAGTCCCCGAAGTAGCTGCTATCAGTTGGAGTGTCCCATCATTCGCAATATAGGTATCAAGGAATGAGCCCCGAGCATTAACAGCGGAGGGGTCGTATCCCTTGTAGCGGATGATATTTTCATCGGGCATACCAGGAGCTTTCACCAATGTAAAATCTCGGTATAGGCTATCGGTATAATGTATTAGCGCCTCCATGCGAGGGAATATGTCTAGCGAATCTCGATGACTTCTGGCGAGGCGCACTTCTCTACTCAGCTCAAGGGCTTGCTCCCTAGCTCTTACCTCCTTGGGATACACTTTATTGAGGCTATCCAATAGTTGCAGCGCTTCATCGTAAGCCTCTTGCTGATAGTATTGGGATGCAGCATCCAGCATGGCATTAGCTGCTTTTTCTTCTTGGCTGACACAAGAAGAGAACAAAGATAGTACCCCAACAGATACTACGTATATATACTTTTTCATCATGGCTTTAACTTGTCAAATGTTTTCTCTCCAAATAAATGATACCTTAGCAAGATAGAGTGGCGGTACAGTCTTTGGTAAGATTGCACTCTGCCCTCTGTTCTTTGCGCTGCCGAGGTCTGTCTAAAAGCGTTCCAAGCCTTAAAAACTGCCATTGCGCCCTTAGGTTTTCTCCGAAGGACAAAGACGAGTGCGGCAAGAAGGTCTAGAAATAGGCGTAAAGTAAGCACCCACCAACGTCTGCTATCTGGGAGATTCTTTCTAAGCATCAATAGATTATTACGGAAGTTGAGGAAGGTTTTATGCGGATTCTCGGCACTTAGGGAAGCTCCACCATAATGAAAGACCTCACTCTGTGGCACCACGAACAACTGGTGTCCAGCACTATTCCAGCGCCAACACAGGTCTATTTCCTCCTGATGTGCAAAGAATCGTTCATCCAATCCGCCTTCAACAACATAGTTATCTCGACGCACCAACATAGCTGCACCAGTAGTCCAAAACACTCGCTTAGGTTCGCTGCCATATTGTCCCTGATCTTGCTCTAGAGTATCAAAGATTCTCCCTCGGCAAAAGGGATATCCTAGCCAATCCATATACCCACCCTCGGCTCCGGCATACTCATAGCGCTCTCGCTCTCTATCCCATCTTATCTTGGGCTGGACAGAGACTACCTCGGGGTGCTGCTCCATAAAAGCAAATAGAGGTTCGAGCCAACCCGGTGTTACCCGCACGTCGTTATTGAGGAGTAGGATATACTCGTGCTTTAGTTGCTTGATAGCCTCATTATATCCTCGAGCGAAGCCATAGTTTTGGGGGAGTTCCAGCACTTTTACCCCGAGGCTAAGAGCATAAGCGACCGAGGAGTCTGTACTACCATTATCTGCCAGCACAATATCCGCCAACTCGCTAGGAGTATGCGCCACCACACTAGGGAGGTATTGCTCAAGCAGCGAACGAGCATTCCACGAGAGTATCACTACAGCTATCTTCTTCATCTCATTACAATTTCCTTATCGGGATATTCTTTAGCCACCCATTGAGGATCTATTTTCCATCTGCGGTGCGACCATAGCCAAATCTCTGGCTGTCGCTCGATGCTTTGTTCCAATAGCTGCATGAAGTGAGCCGATAAGTCGAACTTCGGGAGTTGGCTTGCATCACGGGTCATTTCCTTAATGGTTAGGAGGTATTGCCCTCTGCTCACTCGCTCTACATCGATATAAACCACAGCAGCTCGTCGGAGGTTTGCAAGGCGTTCCATGCCCGTGATGGTCGCAGTAGGTCTGTGCAGAAAGTTCGTAAAGAGTACGGTATGCTCAAGCGATGGGTTTTGATCCGAAACAAATATATAGGTATTATTCCCTTGCTCCTTGCGTCTCTGGAGCACCTCTACTGGTGCTGAATTCATTTCAATAAGGCGAGCACCGAAACGACTACGAGCCTTACTCATTACTTCATTCCATATCCCATTCTGATGTTTGTAGACGACATTGAACTGAGTCATAGGCAATAGCGCCTGACAGCCTGTGAACCACTCCCAATTTCCATAGTGCCCAAGAAGGAAAAATAGAGTAGGATTATCGGCGTGGATATCAGCGATGAGTGCACTATTGCTGATGCGTACATGCCTTTTCAGTCTACGTTTGGAGAAGGAGGTGAGCATAACTATCTCCACGCCCAAGTCACTTAGGTGCCTGTAGTACGCCCGCTCAAGCGCTCTCAGTTCCTTCGGACTCTTGTCAGAAAACGAGCTGCGAAGATTACTCTGTATCACCTCTCTCCGATACCCTACTATATATTGTAGTATGTAGGATATCCCCCAGCTCCAAGCATAGTGCCACCAAGAGGGCAGCCAGCCGAACAACTGTAGGAGAGTATAAAGTAGTTGTGCTTTCATTTGATTAATTCTGCACGACAAACTTCAGGGTCTTCCTCAAGACATTCACCTACTCTCACAGCCACTACCTCTCCTTGTAGTGCTTCACTATAGGGCACACGGACTCGTATATAATTCTCTGTAAACCCATACAACCATTCACCACCATGGGCATGCTCTAAGAGCGCATGACGAATAGTGCCTACTTGGCTTCTATTAAATGCAAGATGCTTTGCCTCACTAAGTGCTATCAAGCGTTGGCTCCGCGCTTGCTTCTCCTGTGGGTCAACCACATAATCTATAGCTAGGGCATCTGTGCCTGGGCGTTCGCTATAGCTAAAGACGTGGAGCTTACTAATGGGTAAGTTCTGAATGAATCGGTAGGCATCCTCGAAATACTCTGGGGTCTCGCCCCTCATCCCTACAATCACATCCACTCCGATAAAAGCATCGGGGAGGATAGACTTAATTAGTTCCACCTTGTGCCTAAATACATCGCGATTGTATCGCCTACGCATCAGCCTCAAGACATCATCACTACCGCTCTGCAATGGTATATGGAAATGGGGAGCGAGCCTTCGTGAGTTGGCCACAATCTTGATGATCTCATCGGTAATCAGATTGGGCTCAATGCTCGAAATCCTAAAGCGGTCTATGCCCTCTACCTTGTCAAGAGCCTGCACAAGATCTACAAACTTATCTCCAGTACTTCGCCCGAAGTCACCTACATTTACGCCCGTGAGGACAATCTCCTTGCCTCCCAGACGGACTACCTCATTGGCTTCAGATACGAGATCCTCAATCCTACCATTTCGGCTCTTCCCTCTTGCTTTTGGTATCGTGCAATAGCTACAGTGGTAGTCACAACCATCTTGCACCTTCAGGAAATGGCGTGTACGCCCTTCGCTAGATACCGAGTGGGAGAAGCTCTCTACATCTTCTATCTTGCTATGTATGATATGTCCGTGCTCTGGATGATTCGTACCAAGATCAGACAAAAGGTACTCTATTAGTCGCCCTTTGTCCTTGGCACCAATCACGAGGTCCACTCCTTCTATCTTCGCTATCTCTTCAGGTTGAAGCTGAGCATAACAACCCGTGACAATGATCTTAGCGCTCGGATGCTCTCTATGAAGACGGCGAATCAGCTGACGGCTTTTCTTATCTGCCAGCTCAGTCACCGAGCACGTATTCACGATACAATAGTCTGCCCGCTCTCCCTCTACTGCAGTCGTCATGCCCCGTTCAGTAAGTGCACGACCAATATGGCTCGTCTCGGTGAAGTTGAGCTTGCAACCAAGTGTACAGTAAGTTACTTTCTTACCTTTAAATTCTTTCTCAATATTCATGGTTGCAAAGATAGATATTTTAGAGCGAAATAGTCTCAAAATGGAAAGTATAATAGACCACAGTCCATACTATCAGCTTGTAAATAAATTGGGAAACGTTTCATTTCAATTAATCTTCCTATTTTTCTTGCCCAATAATTACACCAGATTCATTATATTTAATTACATGGGGGATTGAGGTTACCTTCATGTCTATAAACCATCGGGAAGTCTGACTGTTTGTCGTAAAGTAGCAGTGTTTTTCTTTGTCAAGTCTTAGCTCCTTAACTCTCTTTTTCCAATCAGCACTATTATCCATAAAAGTAATAAATAGAGCTTGCTGAATTAGGGGATGTGTTTTTTTTGAAGAATTGAGACGCATGCAGGATATTGGCGAACC